>JABUSR010000186.1 GCA_021442645.1 Ruminiclostridium sp. | reverse complement strand
GGGGGTGGCAAAATCGTAGATTTTGACGGGGGGAGAGAGAGTAGAGCCTGCGATAACGCCGGGATCTGCCCCTAAAAGTGCGTGTACCGCCCTCTCAGGAGGCTACGGAATATACCGGACGAAAAACCCCCGCTGCGGTGAATGAAACCGCGGCGGGGGTTTTGCTGTCAGAACGTATCTGCTATTGGCTGCAAATGGGCTCAGCCCAGGGCCTCCCAGGCCTTATCCAGGAAGGTCTCGTCGTAGACCTGGTCCTCGGTGAGGTCGCCGGAGATGCTGCCGGCCAGCTTGGTGAGGGTCAGGGCGGACTGGAAGCCGGACTCGGTGTGGTAGCCGGTGTAGCTGGCGATGCCACGCTCCTTGTCGTACTGAGCGTCGTAGAGCAGTTCCTCCTCTGCACCCTCAAACAGGGGCAGCATCATCTCTGCGATCTCCTCGGGGGTGGCGTTCTCCATCCACTGCATGGCCTTGGCCACAGCGTTCATGACCTTCTGCACGGTCTCGGGGTTGGCAGAGATGTACTCGTCGGAAGTCATCAGCACGAAGAGCTCGTAGCTGGCGGAGCCGATGATATCAGCGATGACAGCGTCATCGGTGCCGTCCACGATGACCTGGCCGCCGTTGTCCAGCAGGTTCTTGGCGCCCCAGGGGTTGGTGGCGACCATGCCCTGGAGCTCACCGGCCTGGATGGCAGCGGCGTAGCCGGTGCTGGCCATGGTGATGACGGACACGTCGGTCTCAGGGGTGAGGCCGGCATAGTTCATGCAGGCCATAGCGAAGGAGTAGGGGCCGCCGCTGGTGTTCACGCCGCCGGCCACGATGCCGTTCTTCAGGGACTCCAGGGTGGTGTAGTCGCCGGTGGCGCCCACCAGAGAGTAGGGGTACTTCTGGCTGGTGGAGGCCAGGACCTTGGCCCCCTGGCCGCCCTCGTTGACCATCAGAGCGGACTCAATGCCCACCATGGTGAACTGGGCATCGCCGGAAAACAGGGCTGCATAGGGCGGGGTACCGCTGACGGACTGGAAGTCGGCCTCCAGGCCCTCTTCGGCGAAGTAGCCCAGGGTCTGGGCCAGGTAGACGGGTGCCCAGTGGTAGCCGCGCACGGGCTCGGTGATAACGATGGTCTGCAGTTCTTCGGTGGTCTCCTCAGGGGTGGTCTCCTCCTGGGTGTCATTGCCGCCACAGGCGCACAGACCCAGGGCCAGCACCAGGGCCAGCATGAGGGCAATCAGTTTCTTCATACACGGTTCTCCTTTAACATTGCTTTTTATTTATCACAACCGCCGGGGCGGGTATGATCGATGAAATACGGGGCCTCACCGCCAGCGGAGCAGCTTCCGCTCCAGCAGGCGGACCACGCCGTCCAGCAGGACCACGATGCACACGATGACGGCCACGCAGCACAGGACGCGGCCCACGTCGTACCGCTGGCTGGCCGCCGCCAGGACCCAGCCCATGCCCTTACCGGCCCCCAGGTACTCGCCCACGATGGCGCCGGAGATGGACAGGCCCAGGCCGGTGCGCAGGCTGGTGAGCAGCCAGGGCAGGCTGGCCGGCCAGATGACCTTGGTAATCACCTGCCGCCGGGTGCCGCCCAGGAGCTGTACGCCGGTGATGAGCTCCCGCTCCACCCCCCGGACCCCGGAAAAGAGGTTGAAGGCGAAGATGAAGAAGACCATCAGGGCGGACATAAGGACCTTGGACTTCAGCCCGATGCCGAACCAGATGATGATGAGGGGGCCTAAGGCCAGCTTGGGCAGGCCGTTGAGGCCGGTCATGAGGGGCATGAGGGCCCGGCTGAGCCGGGGATGGAGCCCCAGGGCCAGCCCCGTAAGGGTGCCCAGCACCCCGCCGATGAGGAGACCCAGGCCGGCCTCCCTGCCGGTGACGGAGAGGTGCATAGCCAGGGTGCCGTTATCCACCATCTCCAGAAATTCCGCCCAGATGAGGGTGGGCTGGCTGAAAAAGTAGGGGTCCACCCGTCCGGCGGCCGCCGCCAGCTCCCAGGCCACCAGGGCCAGGGCCAAGGCAACCACCGTCCAGACCCCGGGGTTTACGGCGCCAAGTCGCTTTTTCACGGTGCCACCTCCCCGCCGGTCAGTTCCCGCCGGAGGTCCTGCCAGATGGTCTTTTCCAGCTCCACAAACCGGGGGCTGAACTTCACATCCATGACCCGCCGGGGCCGGGGCAGATCGATGGGGTACTCCCCCACCACCCGGCCGGGCCGCTGGCTCAGGAGGACCACCCGGTCGGCCAGGGTGATGGCCTCGGTGAGGTCGTGGGTCACATACAGAATGGTACACCCGGTGGCCTCCCACAGGGTGAGGATCTCGTCCTGGAGCCGCTGGCGGGTGAGGGCGTCCAGGGGGGCGAAGGGCTCGTCCATCATGAGGACGGTGGGGTCGATGGCCAGCACCCGGGCGATGGCCGCCCGCTTCTTCATGCCGCCGGAGAGCTCCCGGGGGTAGCTGTTCTCAAAGCCGCCCAGGCCCATTTTCTCCATGAGGCCCCGGGCGACGTCCCGCCGTCGGGCCTTCTCCACCCCCCGCAGCTCCATAGCCAGGGCCACGTTATCCAGCACCGTCCGCCAGGGCAGGAGGGTATCCGCCTGGGAGATGTACCCAACCCCTGGTGGGACCCCCTTCACGGGCTCCCCTGCCACCAGGGCCTGCCCCCGGGCGGGGGCGACCTGCCCGGCCAGCACGTTGAGGGCGGTGGACTTGCCGCAGCCGGAGGGCCCCACCAGGGCCACCAGCTCCCCTCGGTTTACCGAGAGGTCCATGCCCTCCAGGGCGGTGACGGTGCCGCCGTCGGTCAGGGGGAAGGACACGGTCACGTCCTTCAGCTCCAGCATATGCAAGGGTCCTCCCCCTCCTTTCTGTTAACCTTCTCTGCCCTTGAACTGGTCCCGGATAATCTTGCCGTTGGGGTTTCGGGCGAGGCTCGCCACGAATTCCAGCTCCCGGATCTTCTTAAAGCCTGCGCACTTCCCGTTGTGGAAGGCCAGGAGCTCATCTTTCAGGGCCTCGTCAGGGGCAACCCCCTCGACGGGGACTACATAGACCTTCAGTCGCTGGCCCAGGTCCCGGTCAGGGACCCCCACCGCCAGGGACTCGCACACCGCCGGGTGGGCGGCCAGGGTGGCCTCAATCTCCACGGGGCTCACCCGGTAGCCCTTGGTCTTGATGATGCCGTTGGACCGGCCCCGGTAAAAGAGGTAGCCCTCCTCATCCATCACAGCCAGGTCGCCGGTGTGGAAGATGTCCTGATCCCACAGGTTTGCGGTGGCCTCCGGGTCGCCCAGGAAGCCCATCATGACCCCCTCGGGCCGGCGGCCGCCGTCGGCCACCAGGACGATCTCCCCCTCCTCCCCGGGTGGGGCAAAGGTTCCGTCCTCCCGGAGAATCTCCACGTGGTACTTGGGCATGACCTTGCCCACCGCCCCCTCTTTCCGGCCCATGTTCTTGGACACGGCGGCCACCAGGCCGCACTCGGACTGGGCGTAGCCCTCATAGAGCCGGTGGCCGGTCTGGGCCAGCACGGTGGCGGCCAGATCGGGGGGGAGCTTCTCCCCGCCCACGGCGAAGTTGGTCATGGAGGACAGGTCGTATTGATCCATGCCCACATCGGTGAGCATCCGATAGACCGTGGGCTGGGCCATCATGCCGGTGGCCCGGCAGGAAGACAGGGTCTCCAGCACCAGCTCCGGGGGGAACCGGTCGTAGTCGATGACCAGCAGGGCCCCCAGGTGGAGCCACTGGCCGTAGAACTTGGTGCCCGACACCACCTCCCACCCGGTATCCCCGGTGGCGAAGTGGAGGGACCCGTCGTGCACGTCCTGCATGTACCGGGACCCGTAGTGGTTGGCCAGAGGGAAGGCCTGGTTGTGGAGGACAGCCTTGGGCTGCCCGGTGGTGCCGGAGGTAAAATAGACCAGCATGGGCTCATCCGTGCGGGTGGCCACCCGGGCCATGGTCTCCGGCTGGGATGCGATGGCGGCGTGGAAGTCCTCAAAGCCCTCCCCGCCCCCCAGGGCGAAGGTGATGCCCACCCCGGTCTTTTTTGCGGCGGCCAGGACGTTCTCAGCGGCGCCGCCCTCCCGGCAGGTGACCACGGCCTTCACGTTGGCCTTCTCCATGCGGTAGGCCAGTTCGTCGGCGGTGAACCGGTAGTAGACGGGGGAGAGCAGCAGCCCCAGCTTGTGGGCGGCCACGGCCACCACCCAGTACTCCCAGTGGGTCCGGAGGACGGCCATGAGGGCGTCCCCCTTCTTCAGGCCCCGGGCGGCGAAGCAGTTGGCCGCCTGGGTGCTCAGGCGCTTCACGTCGCCGAAGGTCAGCCGGGCCTCCTCCCCCCGGTCGTTCCGCCACAGCATGGCCAGGCGGTCGGGGTAGAGCTCCCCCAGGGGGTCGATCACGTCGTACCCGTAGTTGAAGCTCTCGTCGTATTCATAGGAGCAGTCGATGAGGCGACCGCTCTCGTCAAAGGTCTCTTTGATAAATCGGGTGTAAAACTCTGCCATGGGGCCTCCTCAGGGTATGAAATTCTCGTCAATCCGCGCCAGCAGGGCGTAGACCTGGTCGTTCTCCTCCTGGGTGAAGCCCTCGGTGAGGGTCAGGTTGATGCGGTAGAGCTCCCGCCGCACCAGGGGGCCGATCTCCCGGGCCTTATCGGTGGGATAGACCCGGTTCTGCCGCTTATCCCGGGGGTCCTGCTGCCGGATCAGGTAGCCCTTCTCCTCCAGGGACCGGACCGCCCGGGCGGTGACCGCCTTATCCACGCCCACGAAGGCCGTAAGCTCCTCCTGGCTGAAGCCATCGTGGTTGAGGACGGCCATGAGGAAGGGCTCCTCCGCCGCAGTCAGGTTGTA
>JABUSR010000097.1 GCA_021442645.1 Ruminiclostridium sp. | reverse complement strand
TGGCAGACCTTCAGGTTCAGGGGCTGGTCGTCGACCACCAGCACCACGGCCTCGGGGGCCACAAAGCTGTTGTAGCACTCGGCACTTTCTCGCCGGGGTTTCCCCCGATAGGGGCCGCAGGGGGTGGGGTCGATGACCTTCTGGGGCAGACGGACCCAGAAGTCGCTGCCCTGGCCGTAGGTGCTCTGGACACCCAGCTGGCCGTGCATCATCTCGGCCAGGCTCTGGCAGATGGGCAGGCCCAGACCGGTGCCCTCGATGTGGCGGTTGGAGCCCTGCTCCAGCCGGTCGTAGCTGCGGAAAATATAGGGGATGTCCTCAGCCCGGATGCCGGCGCCGGTGTCCTCCATGTGGATGACCAGGACGCCATCTTCTTCGGCGGGCTCCCAAGATACCGCCAGGGTGACGGTGCCTGCAGTGGTGTATTTCACGGCGTTGGAGCCCAGGTTCATGATGATGTGGCTGATGTTCACATCATCACCGAACAGGGTGGTGGGGATATCCTCCTCCACCTGGGCCAGGAAGGTAAGGTTCTTTTCCTGGGCCTGCATCCGCAGGATGGTGATGGTGTCATGGAGGACGGAGAGAATGCGATAACTCTCGGGAACGATGGACATCTTGCCGGCCTCGATTTTGGACAGGTCCAGGATGCTGTTGATGTTTTCCAGCAGGATGCGGCTGCTGCCCCGGATGTCCCGGAAGCACTCATCTTTCCCGGCGGAGTTCCCCTTCCGGAGGCCCAGCTCGGTCATACCCATGATGGCGTTGAGGGGGGTGCGGATGTCGTGACTCATGTTGGCCAAGAACTGAGACTTGGCCTGGCTGGCGGCCTCGGCGGCCTGAGCAGTGATTCTGGCCTTCTCCTCTTCCTTCCGGAGGTTTACAGTGAGGGTCTCGTCCTCGAAAATCCACAGAGTCTTGGGCTCTCTTTCCCAGTAGCCGGGCATGGGCAGGATGCGCAGGGCCAGCCATGCGCCGTCCCGCTGTTGGAAGGTGAGCTCCAGGTTGTCTTGCTGCTTCAGGGTATCCTGGAGATTGTCAAAGTCGATAAATTTCCGGAAGGCGGCCGCATAGTCCGGGGCCACCAGTTCCTGACTGTAGAGATCCATGGTCTGCCGAATGGATCCGTTGGCCCGGTTCAGTAGGTCGGAGAAGGTATCGGGGAGCTGAATGGCGCGGACCCGGTCCTCCTTCAGATCCACCACATAAATGCCCTGGTAGTAGTCGGCGATGACGTGGACGAAGTCCAGTTCCTCCTCAGACTCCACCAGCTTTTTTGCCCGCATCAGCAGGGTCTGCTCTTTTTCCTCCAGGCGCAGGCGGTCCTCCAGCTGGTTCCGGCGGTGCTCGGAGACCCGGCGGACCATGTAGTTGGCCTTTACCTGGCGGGTGGCGGTGTCGCGGAAGAGGTAGAGCTCTGAGGCGTGCCACTCGTAGCCGGGGGCCACGCCGGTTTTCACCCGGTAGTCCAGGAACCGCTGGGTAGTACCGGTGAGGAATGCGCCCAGCAGAGCGTTTCGATCCATGAACTGGAGGTAGGCCTCACGGTCCTTGGGGTAGACGGTGGGGGCGATTTTCTCTCGGATGAAGGTGGTATAGGGCAGGGGAGGGCTGTCGGCGTCCAGCAGATAGCTGTAGGACTTCGAACTCCAGAGATTTCGCCAGGTGTTATCCTCCGGGGAGATCTCCAGACCGACCACGGTGCCCTCCATCATGCGGTTGATGAGCTTGTCGGCTTCCTCCTGGCGGTAGCGCTCCTGGACCTCCTGGGTGACCTCGCGGATGGTGCCGATGACATCGGCCTCCCGGCTGTCCTGCCAGGGCTCCAGGCGGAAGCGGATCCAGGTCTCCTCCTTGTCCAGGGTCTGGACCTCCAGCTCACTGTCCTGCCCCAGGGAGGCCTGCTCCAGGGCGGACAGGAAGGCGGGCTCCCACTGGCCGGAGCAGTTCAGGGAAGCCAGCAGTTCCCAGGGGGTGGGAAAGAGGGTGATCTTCGGAGCCTGCCCCTGTTCAGGGGAGGGGGAGAGCAGGCGGATGGCCCCGCCGGGCAGTACCTCAAAGACCTGGGCGCCGGTGCCGGGGAGAACGGCATTGATCAGGGAGTTGGTCCGGGCGGTCTCCTGGTTCAGGCGGTCCCGGATGGCCCATTCCCGCAGGGATTGATAGAAGTAGATGGCGGCTGCGGCGGCCAGAAGCAGGAGGAGGATCAGGCCGAACACCACATCGGTGGGGCTCTCCAGTCCTTGAGGGAGTGCCTTCACCAGAGACAGCCACAGGACCAGCAGGACAGCGGCAGCGCACAGGGTCAGAATGCTGGCCCGGCGGGACAGACGCAGGAGCCGATGCTGTCGATTCGGTTTTTTTTCGTCAGTGGAATTCATGAGAGCCTCCGTTTCTGGGCTGGCTGTATGGGGAAAATGCGCCCGGGCGGCAAAGCCGGCAGCACTGTATTGACACCCGTATTTTACACCAACCACTCCCTGCCCGCAACCCCCGGGGGGAGAAAAGAGGCAGCAGAATTGGGGGAGAACCCTTGACAGATCTGATTTTCTGCCCTTCTGTGTCGGGTGGGCAACCGGAAATGAGCAGGAGAGGTCCGCTGTGCAAAACAGGTCCTTGGGGCCGGAGGAATACTCTTCCGGCCCCAAGGACCTGTTTTTGACAGGGAGAGCAGGGGCTTACTTCACCCCGGTGACAGTGTAGCCGGCATCAGCGACGGCCTGGGAAAGATCCTGGTCGGTGATGGCCTCCGGGCAGGTAACGCTGGCCGTCCCGGCCTCCAGGTCCACCTGGGCGGTGACCCCGGGGAGGGCGTTCAGGGCTTTTTCCACATGGGCCTTGCAGTGGACGCACATCATGCCTTCGATAGTCATGGTCTTGTTCATGGGGAGATCTCCTTTCGGTTCCGGCGTGGCCGGCGGGTGGTTGGGGGGAAGCGGGTTTTGTAAACGGTCGGGTTCCTCGTGGGGAGAGAAGCGGTTCAGCCGAAGGGCGTTGGTCACCACGCAGAGGCTGGACAGAGACATGGCGGCCGCCGCCAGCATGGGGCTCAGGGTGAGCCCGGCCCAGGCCAGTGCCCCGGCGGCGATGGGAATGCCGAGGATATTGTAGAAAAAGGCCCAGAAAAGGTTCTGTCGGATGGTCCGCATGACCCGGCGGGAGAGACGGATGGCGGCGGGCACGTCCTCTAGGGAGGAGCGAAGGAGGACCACGTCAGCGGACTCTACGGCCACCTGGGCCCCGGCACCGATGGCGATGCCTACCTGTGCCCGGGTGAGGGCTGGGGCATCGTTGATGCCGTCCCCCACCATGGCGACGACACCCTCCTGAGACAGGCGGCGGACGGCCGCCTCCTTTTCTTGGGGCAGGACCTGGGAGATGACGGTCCCCATCCCTGCCTGGGCAGCGATGGTCTCGGCAGTGGTCTGTCGGTCACCGGTGAGGAGTACGGGGGTGAGCCCCAAGGCCTTTAATTGAGAGATGGCTTCGGGGGCCTCCGGGCGGAGGGGATCGGCCACGGCGATGAGGCCCAGCAGTCTGCCGTCGAGGGCGAAGTACAAGGGTGTTTTGCCCTGGGCGGCCAGGGAATCGCCCAGGTTATTGCTAACAGTGGAGAACAGGCCGTGGTGGGCGATAAAATCTGCCTTTCCGCCGAGGAGGGGGAGGGAGTCGAGGCGGGCCCGGACGCCGAGGCCTGGAAGGGCGGAAAAGTCGTCGACGATGGGAAGGGAGAGCCCCAACTCGGCGGCACGGGCCGTGATCGCCCGGGCCAGGGGATGCTCACTCTGGGCCTCCAGGGCTGCGGCCAGGGTGAGGAGCTCTGTCTCAGAGCAGCCCTCCGCCGGAAGGATGTCGGTGACGGTGGGCTCACCCCGGGTCAAGGTCCCAGTCTTATCCAGGACGACGGTTTTTACCTTCCCAGCGGCCTCCAGGGCTGCGGCCGTCTTAAAGAGGATGCCGTGGCGAGCCCCTACGCCGCTGCCCACCAGAATGGCCACGGGGGTAGCCAGGCCCAGGGAGCAGGGGCAGGAGATGACCAGCACACTCACCGCCCGGGTGAGGGCGAAGTCGGCTCCGGCGCCCAGAGCCAGCCAGACCAGGCAGGTGACCAGGGCGATGGCCAGCACAGCCGGCACGAAAATACCGGAGATCCTGTCGGCCAGGCGGGCAATGGGGGCCTTGGTGGCAGAGGCCTCCTCCACCAGGCGGATGATATGGCTGAGGGTGGTGTCCTCCCCCACCTGTAGGGTGCGGACGGTGAGGGAACCACTCTGGTTCAGGGTGGCGGCGGTGACCCGGTCACCGGGGGCCTTGTCCACGGGTAGGCTCTCACCGGTGAGAAGGGCCTCGTTGACGGCACTCCGGCCGCTGACGACCTCCCCGTCCACAGGGATACTCTCCCCGGGCCGGACCAGGACCAGATCGCCGGGCCGGACGGACTCAGCGGGGACCTCCACCGGCTGCCCCTCCTGCCAGAGGGTGGCCCGGCGGGGGGCCAGGTCGGTGAGAGCCCGGAGGGCGTCGGTGGTCTTATCTTTGCTGACGGCCTCCAGGAGCTTCCCTAAGGTAATGAGGGTGAGGAGCATGGCGGCACTTTCGAAGTAGAAGTCCCCGCCGCCGGGGAAACCCATGAGGGCCGGGACGACCTGGACTGCGCTGTAGAGATAGGAGGCCCCGGCCCCCAGGGCTACCAGGGTATCCATGTTGACGGCCCGGCGGAGGACGCCGCCGAAGCCGCTGACGAAAAAGGCTCGGTTGACCACCAGGACCGCCCCGGACAGCAGGAGCTCAATGAGCCCGGCAACGGCAGGGGAGGTCAGGGGGGCGGGGACCGGCCACCCGGCCATGGGGTGGCCCATGGACAGATAGAGAAGGGGGAGGAGCAGGCATAGGCTGGCAATGAGCCGCCGCCGGAGGCTCTTCTGTTCCCCGTCTGCC
>JABUSR010000238.1 GCA_021442645.1 Ruminiclostridium sp. | reverse complement strand
GTGCCGGGGGCGTTCCCGGTCATAATGGAGAAGGCCGCCAGCACCAGCAGGATGACCAGCAAGGACCCCTTCCCCTTTGGTTTAATAAAGAAGGTCAGAAGCCCCAGCAGGAAGGACACGTGCAGGCCGGAGACCACCACCACGTGGCCCAGTCCGGCCCGGTTGAGCTGGTTCACCTGCTCATCTGCCAGCCCGGACTTATCCCCTGTCAGGAGGGCCCGGAGAAATCCCACCTGGTCCTCCGGGTAGAGTCGGTCGATGAGCTCCCGGATGGAGTCCGCCAGGATGGTCAGGGCGTACCGGATCGGCAGCCCCTGGGCCTTCTCCACCGTAACTTCGCCATAGCCCTGGATCTGCAGCTGAATGCCCCGGGAGGCATAGTACAGGCTGTCCTCCCCCCGGATCTTATTTGCCGGGGAGCAGTAGGCCACGCAGGAGAAGGAGTCCCCCGGCCGCAGGTCGGCCAGGTCCTTCTCCCCATAGAACAGGGCTTTCACCTTTCGGCCGCCCTCTTCCCCTGCCCGCACCGGGATCCGCAGGCCGTAGTTGGTCTCCTCCGGCCAGTCCTCCACCACCGCCTCCAGGCGGACGGTGCGGTTCTCCAGGGCCTCACCCGGGGCCTGGAACAGGAGCCCGTAAGCCGTGAGCCACAGAAGCCCCAATGCCACGCCCAGCAGCACCCGCCGGGGCTGAGGGAGCCGTTTCGTCACCAGCAGACCCAGCCAGATGGCCAGGCAGGCCAGCCCCAGGGGCAGGACCCACCCGCTCCCGGGCAGATAGACCCCCGCCAGCAGGGCGGCAGTAAAGCCCCCCGTAAACCACAGAATGGTCATCGGCAGTCAGAGAGGCCCAGCACGTAGTCCGTGGTGGTCCTGTAGTACTCGGCCAGCTTGATGACCGCCCACACGGGGACCTCCCGCTCCCCCTTTTCGTAGCGGCGGTAGACCGTCAGGTGCATATTCAGGTAATCTGCCACATCTTTTTGACGCAGGTCAGCGTCTGTGCGCAGCTCTTCAATTCGTTGGAAATACATAGGCATCACCGGTAAAATGTTACCAAACGGTAGTATGATATCTCAGATATCGCTCCATACGGTGTTATTTTTTCACAAACTGCAGGGCAGGGGACTCTCCCCCTGCCCTGCAGGAACGCCGCCGGGGCGGCGCGTCGTCTCTTGTTATCCGGGAGGCCAGGTCATGTCTCTGCCGCCCAGCACGTGGAAGTGCAGGTGGAAGACGCTCTGCCCTGCCTGGGCGCCGCAGTTGGACACCACGCGGAAGTCCGTCAGGCCCAGCTCCTTGGTCACCTTGGAGATGACCTCGAAGCAGTGCCCCACGATGGCGGAATTCTCCGCCGTGATCTCCCCGCAGGAAACGATATGCTCCTTGGGAATTACCAGGAAGTGGGTAGGTGCCTGGGGGTCGATGTCGTAGAAGGCGTAGACCAGCTCGTCTTCATAGACCTTCGTAGAGGGGATTTCCCCCGCCGCAATTTTACAGAATAAGCAGTCGCTCATGGTGTTGCTCCTTTCATTGTTCCGGGATGATAGCCAGGAATTCCAGGTCAGCGTCGCTGTCGTTGATGAGGCTGTGGCCCTTTCCCTTGGGGCAGTAGTGGCAGGCCCCGGGGGTCAGGGGCTCGTACTCGCCCTCGTACAGGACCTTCCCCGTACCGGAGAGGATATAAATAACCTCACTGCTGGTCTCATGGACGTGGAGGCCGATGGTAGCCCCGGGAATCAGCTTCCCCCGCATAATCTTACCCCGTTCGTCCTGGTACTTGCGCAGGATGACTTCCTTCTCGCCGCCCCGCATGTGGGGGACGACGGTCTCCGGGATGCCGTTAAAATCGATCAGCATGGCGCACCTCTCACAGGCCCAGCTTCACAGCCACGAAGTCGTCCACGGAGGCCAGGGCATCGTCCAGCTTCAGCAGGTCGGTGCCGCCGCCCATGGCGCTGTCGGGCTTTCCGCCGCCCTTGCCGCCGCAGATGGCGGTGACGGACTTAATGATATCCCCGGCCTTGATGCCGGCCTTCACGGCCTCCTTACCGCAGGCGGCCAGGAAGGTCATCTTGCCGTCGTTCACAGCGGAGAGGACCGCCACAGCGTTGGGCTGCTTATCCCGGAGCAGGTCGCCCATCTGGCGGAGCTTGTTGCCGTCGGCGTTGGGGATGGCTGCGGTGATGACCCGCAGGCCGCCCACCTCGTGGCCGCCCATGAGGAACCGCTCGGTCTCCCCTGCGGCCTCCTTGGCCTTGAACTTCTCCACAGTCTGGTTCAGTTCCTTAATCTCGGCCATCACACTCTTGGCCTTTTCCCGGACCTCGCCGGGCTTGGTCTTCAGGGCAGCTGCCACCTCAAAGAGCAGCTCCTGGTTGCGGTTCATGTTGTCCAGGGAGACCTTACCCGTGGTGGCCTCAATCCGGCGGACGCCGGAGGCCACGGAGAACTCACTGGTAATATGGAACACGCCCACCTTGGCGGTGTTGGAGAGATGGGTGCCGCCGCAGAACTCCACGGAGTACCCCTCGCCCATGTCCACCACGCGGACCACGTCGCCGTACTTCTCGCCGAAGAGGGCGATGGCGCCCTTCTTCTTGGCCTCTTCGATGGGCAGCTCCTCGGTGGCCACGTCGTAGCCCTCCAGAACGGCCTCGTTGACCATGGCGCTGACCTGGGCCAACTCCTCGGCGGTCATGGCGGAGAAGTGGGTGAAGTCGAAGCGCAGGCGGTCGGGCTCCACCAGGGAGCCTGCCTGGTGGACATGGTCGCCCAGCACGGTGCGCAGGGCCTTATCCAGCAGGTGGGTGGCGGTGTGGGCGCGCATGACGGCCTTGCGGCGGTCTGCGTCGATGGCGGCGGTGACGGTGTCGCCCACCTTCAGGCTGCCGGAGGACAGCTTGCCGTAGTGCATGAACTTACCGCCCTTGTTCTTCTGCACGTCAGTGACCTTGTAGATAAAGCCCTCGCCGGTAAGGGTGCCGTGGTCGGCCACCTGGCCGCCCATCTCGGCATAGAAGGGGGTGCGGTCCAGCACCACGATGGCGTCCAGGCCGGGGACAATCTCGTCCACCAGCTGGTCCTCGGCCACGATGGCCACCACCTTCAGGCCGGAGAGCTCCATGGCTCCGTAGCCGTCAAAGACGGTGGAGGGGACCTCCTTGCCGAACTCCACGCCGGACCAGCCCAGGTCGCCCAGGGCCTCACGGGCTTTACGGGCGCGGACCCGCTGCTCCTCCATCTCCTTGTCGAAGCCGGCACGGTCCAGAGTCATGCCCTCGTCCTGGACCATCTCCTCGGTCAGATCCACGGGGAAGCCGTAGGTATCGTACAGCTTGAAGGCGTCACTGCCGGAGAAGACGGCCTCGCCCTTCTCCTTGTGGGCGGCCAGAATCTCGGCAAAGATCTTCATGCCGCCGTCGATGGTCTTGGCGAAGTTCTCCTCCTCGGTGCGGATGACCTTGGTGATATAGTCCTGCTTCTGGCGCAGGTCCTTGTACTCGCATTCGTTCTCCCCGATGACCGTGTCGATGATGGCGTACAGGAAGGGCTCGTTGACCCCCAGCAGCTTGCCGTGCCGGGCGGCCCGGCGGAGCAGGCGGCGCAGGACATAGCCCCGCCCCTCGTTGGAGGGCAGCACGCCGTCGCAGATCATGAAGGTGGAGGAACGGATGTGGTCGGTGATGATACGCAGGGATACGTCGCCGGACCGGCTGTCGCCGTAGTGGGCGCCGGTGAGCTCCGAGACCTTGTTGGTGATGTTCATGACGGTGTCCACATCGAACAGGGAGTTCACGTTCTGGCAGACCACGGCCAGGCGCTCCAGTCCCATGCCGGTGTCGATATTCTTCTGGGAGAGCTCGGTGTAGTTGCCCTCGCCATCGTTGTCGAACTGGGTAAAGACGTTGTTCCAGACCTCCATGTAGCGGTCGCAGTCACAGCCGGGGGCGCAGTCGGGGCTGCCGCAGCCGTACTCCTCGCCGCGGTCGTAATAGACCTCAGAGCAGGGGCCGCAGGGACCGGAGCCGTGCTCCCAGAAGTTGTCTTCCTTGCCCATGCGGTAGATGCGGTCCTCGGGGATTCCCACCACATCCCGCCAGATGTTGAAGGCCTCGTCGTCCTCCAGGTAGACGGAGGGATACAGGCGGTCCTTCTCCAGGCCCACCCACTTCTCGTCGGTCAGGAACTCCCAGGTCCAGCGGATGGCGTCGTGCTTGAAGTAGTCGCCGAAGGAGAAGTTGCCCAGCATCTCGAAGTAGGTGCCGTGGCGGGCCGTGTGGCCGATATTCTCAATGTCGCCGGTGCGGATGCACTTCTGGCAGGTGCACACCCGCTTGCGGGGGGGCTCCTCCTCGCCCTTGAACCAGGGCTTCATGGGTGCCATGCCGGCGTTGATGAGCAGCAGAGAGGGGTCATTTTCGGGCACCAGCGGGAAGCTGGGCAGGCGCAGGTGATCCTTGGACTCGAAGAAGGTCAGGAACATCTCGCGCAGTTCGTTCAAACCAAAGTACTTATGCATAAAACATACCTCCAGATGTGGTTTTCAGGGGAAAATAAAAACTCCGCCCCTGAACGGTTCAGGGGCGGAGTGAAGCAATTCACTACGCGGTACCACCCTAATTTTATAGGAAACCCTGCCCAAGGCACAGGCCCCTACCTCTTAGTCATCCGCTAACGGGGATGGGTCGGCCCGGTCCTCCCGGGCGGCTCGGAAGTGGCCGCGGACCTGCACTGCCAAGGGGCTTGCACCCTCCCCCTCTCGCTATGGGCACGCCTGGGTCCGCTCGTTTCCTCATCGCCATGTCGCTGTATATGGGAATATTTTATCACAAAATCCGGGGTTGTCAAGATGCTTCCGCCCCCGCCCGGCCCAAGAAAAAAACGAAAAATTCACATCCGGCAATTGCCAAAATCCCCGGGATGTGCTATGCTTTTTAAAGATATACCCATCCGCCTCTGAGGTATCCGCCTCTGAGGTATCCGCCTCTGAGGTAT
>JABUSR010000258.1 GCA_021442645.1 Ruminiclostridium sp. | reverse complement strand
TGGTGCCGGTCAGCTTGGTCACCAGGTGGTTCTGCTCGGCAAGGAACAGCTGATACAGCAGGCGGCCATTGATGGCGCTGGCCAGGAAGGGGGCATCCTGGATGTACTCGTCGGATTCCTTGATAAATTCGGCGATCTTGTCCAGGGTAACAGTGTGCTTGGTGGGGTCTGCAAAATGGATCTGGGGCTTGGCAGTGCCCTCGGGGGTAACACCGGGCTGGCCCTCCATAGCGCCCTCCACATAGTACTCCAGAGCGCTGCCGCTGATCACCTCGGCGCCGAACAGGTCACGGATGACCAGAGCGCTGCGGGGCTGCTCCACCACGTTGTAGTCGATGGTGGTCAGCGCATTCTGCACGCTGGCGGGGGTGATCTGGGTGTCTGTGTTGGCCTTGTACTCAGGGGCGGACACAGAAAACCGGGAACCGGCCTTGATCATGCCGCTCTTCCGGAGGGCACCGGCGAAATGCTCGCCCAGGCTCTTGGCGCTGGCATGCTCCTGCTGCTCCTGGGCAGGGGCGCCCATACCGGCCATCTTAGCCATAGCGGCCTCGGCCTTGGCCTTGCGGTCTTCCAGATCTTCCAGCTCCTTCACAAGGGCGTCGCTCTTGGCGATGGCTTCAGCGTCACCACTCGTGATGGCGCTCTTCAGGTTCAGCAGCTCGGACTGCTTTTCCCGGATCATGTTTTCAATATTCATAGTTAATCCATCCTTTCCAAAATGTTAATATATGCCAGAGCCCTGGCTCTCAGCCCGGAATTGCTCCCCGTCAGATCCTCAGCCGCCGCCTTGTCCTCCGGTTCGTCCTTTTCCACGCCGTTGCCACGCTCATGCCATCCGTTTTTTACATCCAGCACCCCGGCATCCTCATTGGCCGGGACACAGACTGCCGAAATCTCATACAGCTCCAGGTCTCGCAGTTCGTACGCCTTTGCGCCGTTTTCCAACGTGACCCATCCAGCATCCAGGATGTTGTAGGCAAACGAAAACTTCCGAAGCCGTCCATCCTTGTACAGTTGTCGAATCCTCTGGGCATCTTTTGTGTCGTCAAAGGTGGCCACGAAATGCAGCCCCTTTTCGTCCTCTTCCGCTGTCGCCGTGCCGATGTAGGCGTCAACATCGTCCATCTGATGGGCCCACAGGAACGGAATGCCCTTGCCACCGTTGTACCGGTCTCTCAGCGTCCGGGTAAATGCGCCCTTGGCGACCACATCGTCATAGCTGTCCGGCTCCCGGATCCACGTTGCCGCATACCCCTCGATGGTTCCGTTGCCGCTGTCGGAATAATCGACATTTATTTCCTTGAATCGCATAGCATTTACCCCTTTCTGTTCTGTGTCAATATTCTGGATCATATCTCCACCTCCGTGATGATCACGTCCGTCCGGCAGTTGCATCCGCAGCTCTCCGCAGGCCCGATGCTGTCGTCTCCGGGCCAGTCGGCACCATTGGAAAACCGGGAATCAATTGGCACCCGCTGGCCGTTCATGGCCGCATGGCTGGCCCGGGGATTGGCCCCGGTGACCCACTCTTTTTCCACGATCTTCCGCACGTCCTGCTCCTTGGCCTGCCGTCCTGCTTCCAGCGTTGACCACCCGGCGGTCCAGGTGGCCAGACTGGCACCCAGCATCACGGCCCCGGCACCGATGCGCTTATCAAACACATCCCCCGGCTGCTCCAGCTTCGCCAGATCGGGCTCCTGGTTCTGGGCCTCTGTCGCAATTGCCTCCAACACAACCTCCAGATCCTGCCGGGTTTTCTCGTTGATGGCGTGGGCCCGTCCGGCTGACACCGTTTCCAGATACGCCGCTGTCTTCTCCGGGACGTACCGGGAACCGATGGAACCGGCTGCATTGCTCCCGGCTCTATTGCTGATCTCCGTGATCAGCGGAAGCATGTCCTCGGCAAGCTCTTTGTCCCACCGGTCTCCGTTCCACCAGCTTTCCGCCCCGGAAGTGATCTTCGGGACAACCGACCGTTTCTGCCGTTCGAAATTCCTGGCTATGACCTGACTCAGACTCTCCGACTCCTGCTCCGTCACCGATGCCTTGATTCTGACCGTCCGGGTGCTCTTGACCAGTCGGTCAAGTACAGGATTTCCGGAACGTTCTTTCGGTTCCGCTTCATGTGCGGCATTCTCATCTGTGCCCGAATCGGGCACCGCCTGTTCCGTGCCGTAACTCACGTTCAGCGGCCGGATGATCTGGGCGCCGATGCCATCCGGGAGGGGCGGCATGTTGTCCAGCGCTCTGGCCTCGTCAATGGTCATCCACGGCCCGCCCACAGCGTGCTGGATGATGTTGGCCCGCTCCTCAAAGCTGCCCCGCAGTTTTTCCGAAAAATCGAACTCGCAGTAATAGGCATCCGGATCCATTCCCAGCATAGGAAACAGAAAAGCGTTTACACGCTGCTGCAGCATCTGTATGGTCGGGCCCAGACACTCCGCATACAGCGCCCGGGCATTGTCCTTGGCGCTGGCGTATGTCTGCGTCCCGGTGTGCCAGATCAGCGCCGGGTTGATCCGGTAAGCCGCTGCCACATCCTCCCGACTGAGCTGGACGCTCTCCGCCCACTGCTGCTCCTTAAAGCTGGGGTTAAACGTCTTGATTTCCATCCCGTCTTCCAACAGCGGGATGCTGCCGGCCTTGGAACCGCCGGAGCCCCAGGACTCCCGGAATGCCGTGATCCAGTTCCGCCGGGTCTGATCGTCCCATGGTTTTACGTCCTTCGGCCGGATGATCTGCGCATTCAACCGCCCGGAGCTGTGCCACAGCTCCTGCCGATACCGGCCCGCCTCGATCTGCTCCTGGAGCACGCCCCGCAGGGCGGTCAGCGGAGACAGGTACCCGGAGGGGTTGCCGGGGCTATACGCCCGGAACGGGATCACCTCCGAGGCCGGGAGATCAAACGCCATGCCGCCGTTGTTGGCACACACCCGAATCTTGCTCAGGTGGTAGACGGTATCCCACTCCGTGGAGATGATCCACCGGGAGGGGATGATGTACATCTCCTTCCCGCTGCGGCTGTCCGCCGAATCCACCACCCAGACATACACAGCGCCGAAGACATCGTATTCCACGGCCACGGCTTTCCAGAACTCGAACGCCGTCTGCACCACATTGGGCTGCCAGATGAGCCTGGCTGCCACGCTGGTGCGGTCTCGCTGCCTGGCCCCGTCCGGCATCCGCCTGTAAACTTTCAGAGGCAGCTGCCCGATGGACTCCGCCCGATAGTTGACAACGGCCTGCAGGTTGCTCTGGGTCTGGTACAGTTCCAGCGCCGTATAATTCAGCACCTGTGTTGGCGCATCCGGGCCCACCCGGACATAGTAAATTGGCGGCTTCCGCAGAATATCAAAAAGACCCATTTCCGTACCTCCTAAACAAACACGGGAGAAGACCCGGCTGCGTAGCTGCTTTCGTACACTCGTTTTTCCTTTTGTACCGGTCTGGTGGCCGCCGCATAGGCCATGGCACAGGCAAACAGCGGCGCAATGTCGTCCGGGCTCTTCGTCCTGTCCGGCAGCGATACCCCGCCGCCCATGTTCTTTAACTGACAGGACTTCCCGGGGGCATCCAGCACCGGCTGCGGCAGATGGTAGCACCGCACACCGCCCCGCTGTTCTCCGCCCTCCGGCACAGGCTCCGATGCCGCAATACTGTCCCAGAATCGGGCCCAGCCGTTTGTCAGCTCCGGCCCCTCCAACGCACAGCGTTCCACACCGTCGATGGTGCAGATCTGCTCCGCAACACCGCTGACCGGAGCGCCCCGACTCTGGAACGCCAGCCGCATCACGCCACGGGGCGCCCGGGTGCGGAACCATTCCTCCGCCCAGTCGATACCATTCCGCCGGGCGATCACCTCGATGTGATAATGCCCATCCTCCCGCTGTCCGCAGGCCGCAATGGTAAGCCATCGCCGGTCATGGCTCAGGTCAATGCCGTACCAGATGTCCGAAGCGTCGCTAATTCTGGATCTCTCGTCCACCCCAGCAGCCCAGGATCCCCGGGGAAACGGCTCCGTCAGAAGCGTTTCCACCATCTGGCATAGATGCTCCGACCGGAATTTATTCTCCGGCATGGTGCGGATATTACCCAGAATGGCCGCCTCGGTCAGAAACCCATATCCCATGGACGGGTTGGCCATGGCCCATCCCCTCCGGTTAAACAGGTCAGCCTCATCCGGGGCCGACCACTCAAACAGCCCCAGGCTGTCGTCGTCCACATTGCCGCCAAAGTCAAAGGCCTTGCCGCCCCGGATCTTGGCGATGGCCTGAGAACGCACCTGCCGGAGCACCACGCTGTCCGGGTCTCCGGCATTGGAAAAGCAGATCACGATGCCGTTTGGCTTTGCGCTGGTGGACGCCGTGGCCGCCGACCATGCCTCCCAGTCCCGGTGCTCCCGAAGCTCGTCGATCAGCACCAGGTCATTGCTGTCACCACGGCCTGCCCGCCGGGTAGGTGCACCCACCTTGTAGACACGCCCGCCGGTCAGCGAAAGCCGCTTGGCGCCGTTGGCCTTGTGAACGTGGTCAATGTCCACGCTCAGCTCCCGGATACCCTCCTGGGCGGCCACCACCTTGGCCCATGTCTCCTCCGCCTTTTCCAGAGACAGAGACGTCCCGAAGACGGATTCCACGCACAGGATGTTAAGAAAAAACGAGGCGATCACTTTGGAAAGCGTCGTCTTACCGTTCTGCCGGGCCACCTCGAACAAAATCGTCCGGAACCGGAAATGCCAGTCCCCGCTCAGACTGCCAACGATCTCAAAGGCATGCTTCAGGGCGAACTCCTGCCACGGATACAGGGTGATCCCCAGCACCGCCCCGGCATAGTCGATCATGGCATAGCCAAGACTGGTAGACCGACCCAACCGGCGAAGCGGCGGCGTATAGATCCGTGGTTCCGTCCGTCCTGTCATTTCGCAATTTTCAGACGAGCCCGCAGCTCGTCCACCTTTCTGTCGTTCTCATGTCCTGTCCCATCCCCGCACAGCTCCTCCTGGATCTGCACCACGGAGCAATAGTCCCGAAACATAGCCCGAATCTCCTGCACCGCCGGGTTTGCTTTCACAACCCGGTCTCCCTGCGAACTCGTCACA
>JABUSR010000167.1 GCA_021442645.1 Ruminiclostridium sp. | reverse complement strand
CCCCTGTACCTGACCCTGACGGACAACGGGGCCGCCGGCACCATCACCAACGGTGTGCCGGGTATGGTCATGGTCCGCAAGGCGTGGACCGCCGCAGACAGCGTGGCGGAGGAATACCTGAACTTTACTTCCCTGAGCAATCTGTCCTGGAGCGTCACAGTGGAGGTGGATAAGGGGAACGGCTGGGAGAGCGCAGCAGACATCCCCTACTATATTGTTTATCCCTACTATACAAACGGGCCGATTACCAATTCGACCGGTATTCAAACCAACCTCGGCTCTAATGCGACTGTGGTGCTGGACCTGAGCGCCCCGGGCCAGGAGACCTGGAAGTACCGGGTGACGGAGACCGATGCCTACGGCAGCAGCCAGAAGAAATATTCCTACTACGGCAGAGACGGCAAGACCGGCTACTTCCAGTCCACGGCCCTGGTGGACCAGGTGACCGGCACCGTGAAGGATGACTCCCTTGCGGTGGTAAAGAATGCAATCTCCGGCCAGCAGGTCGTCACCTACAGCAAGACCATGCTGGGCGGCACGCCTGATATAGGGGCCGAGCTGGTGTACCGGGTGGAGCGCTATAACGGCGCTGAATGGGAGCCCGCCTTCGGCGTGCCCTACCTGGTGGCCTACGGTTCCCCGTATAACCCGCCGGAGCAGGAAAATGCGACGGCCCAGGACGGCCTGATTACCATGACCTACAACGGCGCCATGCCCTATGTGAGCTTTACGGACGAGATCCACCTCAATTACCCGGTGGGTAAGGTGGGCGACCTCCGCCTGGTGGAGGTGGCTGAGCGCACCGACCCCAGCTGGGGCAGCCTGGTGGGCTATACCGGCCGGGACGGCTCCACCGGCATCTATAAGGATACGGCGAATATCACCGGCTTTGTGAACGGCACGGGCTTCACCACCCTCCAGGTGAAGAAGCTGATGGACGACGGCACCACGGGCGCCGGCCCCTTCACCTTCCAGTTGACCCAGGTCATCGGCCAGACGGGTACGGCTGTGGGTTCCGGGGTGGGCTACACGGTGTACAATGTGGGCGAGGATACCCCCCTCTCCACCGGCGTCACCGATGAAAAGGGGCAGTTCACCCTCCTCTCCGGGCAGTACGCCATCCTGGATGTGCCGGAGAAGACCCAGTGGAAGGTCAAAGAGCTGGTGACCATGCCCTATGAGCTGGCGGATACCCAGGTGAACGGTGACCAGGTGACCCCGGACGCCGGCGATGCCTCTGCCGGCAATGTGGACCTGCGCAGCTCGATGATGCTGATCCCCGGCAAGCAGCTGAATGCACTGATGTCTTCGCCCAATCCCTACGCGGCCAGCATCACATTCGGCCTCAAATCGGACTACCCCGGCATCAGTGCCCAAACCGGTACCCCGGTAGATGTGAACGGAAGCGGCAGTGTTATGCTCTACCAGACGAAGGTAGATAGCTACCGCTCTTATTACTACATCTTGGGCGATGACCAGATCATTGCCAACTATGACTGCAGTGAGATGTTCAGAGGTTTGGGCTATGGTGGTTTGACGGGAATCTATGGACTGGAGCGAATCGACACCTCTCAGGTCACGAATATGAGTTATATGTTCAACGCCATAGGTAACCAGAATCTGACCGATTTAGACCTGAGCGGCCTGGATACCTCCCAGGTCACAGATATGAGCTATATGTTAGGCAGCAACTCTCAGATAACCTATATGGATCTGAGCGGTTGGGATACCTCCCAGGTCAAGAATATGAGTTACATGTTCAGCGGGAACAACGGCCTGACAACGGTGGATGTGAGCGGCTGGGATACCGGCAGCGTCACGGATATGAACCACATGTTCAACTACTGCAACAAGCTGACAACAGTGGATGTGAGCAAATGGGATACCTCCCAGGTCAAGGATATGAGTTACATGTTCTACAATTGCAACACGCTGACCACTTTGGATGTGAGTAACTGGAATACCTCCCAGGTCAAGGATATGAGTTACATGTTCTATGTCTGCAGGATCTTGCGGACGCCGGATGTTAGCAAGTGGGATACGTCAAACGTCGAGAGTATGGCCGGCATGTTCCAGGGCAGCGGGGTGTCCACGCCGGACGTGAGGAATTGGAACACAGGGAAGGTCAAGAGTATGGCCAGCATGTTCTTGGAATCCTCTCTGATCTCGCTGGATGTGAGCGAGTGGGATACCGGGAGCGTTGAGAGCATGAGATACATGTTCAAATCATGCGTAAACCTGACCGCACTGGATGTGAGCAAGTGGGATACCAGGAACGTCACGGACATGAGCGACATGTTCAACGGCTGTAGCAGAAGCCTGGCCACCCTGGATGTGAGCAAGTGGGATACCGGCAGCGTTACGTCAATGTTCGGCATGTTCAGAGATTGCAGTAAGCTGACCACCCTGGATGTGAGCGGTTGGAACACCGGCAGCGTTACGAATATGAATTACATGTTCAAGGGCTGCAGCAAGCTGACCTCTCTGGATCTGAGCAGCTGGAACACCGCCAAGGTCACGAGTATGGGAAACATGTTCAACCAGTGCACTGCCCTTACCACCATCTACGCGTCGGATGATTTGTTTGTGACGGGCCAGGTCGAAAGTTCTACTTCTATGTTCGGCAGCTGCTCGAAACTCCAAGGCGGCGCAGGAACGAAATACAATTCCGGTAAAATCGACAAGACCTATGCCCGCATCGACGGCGGCGCGACTAAACCCGGCTACTTTACCGCGAAATAATCAGGAGGCGTAACGATGAAAAGAACAATGAAACGAGTCGCCTCGACACTGCTGGCGGCCCTGCTCCTCCTCAGCGTGGGAGCCGGTGCCCTGGCCGCAGAGGTGGCGGCGAATAACAGTATCACCTTTACCAACCGGGAGCTGGCCCTCAAGGGCCTGCTGGTCCGGAAGACTGTGGTCAATGCTGCGGACGCCCCGGATACGGCCTTCCCCTTCTACCTGACGGTGAACGGGGCTGTGGCCGCCGGGGAGACCTACCGGCTGTTTACTGCGGCAGGCCAGGAGCTGAAGCTCTACTACGATGTGAGCAGCGGCAGCTACCAGGACCTGACCGAGAGCCAGTACAACGCAGCCCCCAATAAGGCCACCCTGAGCCCCATGGACCGCACCACAGACGCCAACGGCAGCTTCACCCTTCGGCACGGCCAGACGGCCGTGCTGGACGGGCTGAGCTACGGCGACCGCTACACGGTCAACGAGGGCACCGTGGCCAACTTCACCCAGGTCCTGCCCGCCGGCGGCGCTGCTGCCGAGGGCACCGTGACCCAGACCCTGGCGGAGGAGACCTTCCAGAACCGCTATGACGACCACACCCCGCCCCCCGATGACGAATACTTCACGGAGCTGCACATCAGCAAGCAGGTGGTCACCCCCGGGGGCTACGACCTGCCCGTGGACGCCGACTTCACCTTCAAGGTGGAGGTAGAAGGGGAACCTCTGGCGCTGGCCGGCTACCAGGTGCTGGACCTGCAGACCGGGGCTGCTGTGGGCTCCGGCGTCACCGATGAGAACGGCAAGTTTACCATCTCCGGCGGACAGGAGGCAGTCTTTGAGAAGGTGGAGGCTGACTGCATGGTCACCGTCACCGAAGAACCCGCCCAGGGCTGGACGACCGTGGGCAATGGGGTGCAGTCGGGCGTCACCGCCTATGACACCCTGTACCTGGACTTCACCAACCGCTTCGGCTCCTTCGTGGTGGCCAAGACCATGGCCGACGGCACCGTGCCGGGGACTCCCTTCGACTTCGTCCTGAGCCATGCCGACGGCACCGCCTGGGCGGGGGCCCAGTATTATGTGTACCAGGCTGACGGCACCCTGGCAGACAAGAAGGCCAAGACCACGGATGCCAACGGCTCCTTCCAATTGGAGGCCGGGGAGCGGGCCCTCTTTGTGGGCATCGACCAGGGGACGGTGTTCTCCGTGCGGGAGCAGCCCGCCAAGGGCTTTGCCCAGGTCCTGCCCGCAGACGCCAACGGCTATGTGAGCGAGACGGTGGGCGGCGTCGTGAAGACCCTGCCCTTCCAGAATGAGACCAATGGGGCCGAAGGCAAGCTGACTGTGAGCAAATCTGTCCTCACCCCGGGGACGGAGGCCGCCCCCGATGTGGCCTTCCCCTTCCAGCTGAAGGTGCTGGTGGACGGCCAGTATGTGGCTGTGCCCAACGCCCTCTATGCCATCGGGGACAGCACCTTCAAGACCGATGACAACGGCCGGTTCACCCTGAAGGCCAGCCAGACGGCCACCTTTGAACGGCTGAAGCTCACCGCCACCTACCAGGTGGAGGAGCTGCCCACCCAGAACTTTGCCGCCCAGCAGGCCCGGTTCAGCGAAGAGCTGACCCAGAAGGGCGTGGACTTTGCCTTTACCAACGTGTACAACCCCACCGACACCACCCAGCTGAAGGTGCTGAAGGTAGACGCCAACGACAACACCAGAACCCTCTCCGGTGCCAAGTTCCAGGTGGAGAAGCTGACCGACACCGGGGTCGTGGACCCCGGCTTTACGGCCATCACCATCCGGACAGGCTCCGACGGCACTGCAGAAGTGCCCGGCGGCCTGGCAGACGGCAAATATCAGCTGACCGAGGTGAACGCCCCGGCCTTCTACAAGCTGCCGGAGAACTTGGTCATCGTGGTGGATACCGATATGACCGGTGATCCCCACACCCTGGCAGCGGACGGCTACACCGTCTCCGCCGCCCTGGGGATGGACGGCGTGAGAACCATCACCGTCACCGTAGCCAATGAGGGCGTCATCGTGGATACCGGCGTGCTGCTGGACACCCTGCCCTATGTGCTGATCCTGGCGGTGGTGGGTGCCGGGGCCGTGGTCCTGGCCGTGCGGAAGCACCACCGCAGAGCAGAAGAGAATTAAACCCGTAAACCCCGGAGGGAGGGGCGTATGAGCAGGAAACAAACACAACAGAATAGGCCCCTCCCGGGGGAGAAGGCGGCCATCTCAGCCTGGCTGGAGCAGGTCCGCTTTAAGCGGCGCCTCTTCGGCGGCGTGGATGAGGCCGACGTGTGGAAAAAGCTGCAGGAGCTGAACGAACTGTATGAGGCGGCCCTCCTGGCCGAGCGCGCCCGGTACGATGCCCTGTTAGAGGGGCGAGGCGACGGAGGCGCAGCAAGGGATGCGTGAGCCTGCGGAGATCCTAAAAGCGCGGCGGAGCCGGGT
>JABUSR010000036.1 GCA_021442645.1 Ruminiclostridium sp. | reverse complement strand
CTATTTTTAATCAGCTTTGAGTATCAGGCTTCCCTCACGTTTGAAAAAACCAAAGGTTTTTTAACGTCAAAAGAGCCGGACCCTTCGGTCCGGCTCTTTTCCATCGGGGGCGCTTCCGCCCCTACTATATTATTATATAGTGCTGGTTCCCTTATGCCAGGGCAGCGGTGATGATGGCCATCTTGTAGACCTCATCGGCGTCGCAGCCGCGGGACAGGTCGTTAATAGGTGCGTTCAGGCCCTGCAGGATGGGGCCGTAGGCGGCAAAGCCACCCAGACGCTGGGCGATCTTATAGCCGATGTTGCCGGACTGAATCTCGGGGAAGATGAAGGTGTTGGCATAGCCGGCCACGGAGGACCCGGGGAACTTCTGCTGGCCCACCACGGGGGAGACAGCAGCGTCGAACTGCATCTCGCCGTCGATGGACAGCTCGGGAGCAGCAGCCTTGGCCTTCTCGCAGGCGTTCTTCACCTTGTCAACAGCCTCGCCCTTTCCGGAACCCTTAGTGGAGTAGCTCAGGAAAGCGATCTTGGGGTCGATGCCGAAGGTAGCGGCGGTCTTTGCACACTCCAGGGCGGTCTCCACCAGTGCATCCTCGTCGGGATCGATCTGGATGGCGCAGTCACCCATGCACAGGCGCTCGTCCACGCCGTCCTTGGTCCGCTGCAGAATAAAGCAGGAACTCACGTTGTTGTTGCCGGGCTTGGTCTTGATGAGCTGCAGAGCGGGGCGGACGGTATCTGCGGTGGAGTAGGTAGCGCCGCCCAGCAGGCAGTCAGCCTCGCCCATCTTCACCAGCATGGTGCCGAAGTAGTTGCCCTTCAGCAGGTTCTTGCGGCAGTCCTCGGGGCTCATCTTGCCCTTGCGCAGCTCCACCATCTTTTCCACCATGGCGTCCATGCCCTCATAGGTGGCGGGGTCCACGATGCGGATGCCCTCGATGTCGAAACCGCCCTTTTCAGCAGCAGCCTTGACCTCTGCCTCCACGCCCACCAGGATGGGGGTCAGGAAGCCGTCCTTCTTCAGGCGGGCAGTAGCCTCCAGGATACGGGCGTCGGGGCCCTCCGTGAAGACCAGGGTACGGGGATTTGCCTTCAGGGTTTCAATCAGCTTTGCAAACATAATTGGTTACCTCCAATGTAAGTGTGAGAACGAGATCTCTTTTTCTAAATAACTAATTAATTGTATCATTTTATCGCGGGGGGTTCAAGCCTTTTTTCCCGATTCGCCGGTTTTACCCCAGAACGGCCCGGCACAGGCGGGCCACCGCCTCGGGGATTTTCTCCTCCTCCAGTCCGGAGTAGTTCATCACCAGCACATGGGGGCGTCGGCTCTCCCCCTTCATATAATATTGAGAGACAAAGGACAGCCGCAGCCCCTCCCCCTCGGCCGCCCGGAGGACCTCCTGCTCAGAGCGGTGGGTGTCCACCTTCATCAGGAAGTGCAGCCCGGCGTTCTCCTCGCTGATGCGGACCTTGTCTGCCAGCGGGCTCTGTCGGAGCTCTGCCAGCAGCTTGTCCCGCAGGGTGCGGTACCGGTTGCGCATCCGGTTGATGTGCTTTTCAAAATACCCCTCGGACAGGAAGCGCGCCAGGGTCATCTGCTCCAGGCAGGAGACCGTGCCGGAGTAGAACCCCAGGGTCTCGTAAAACCGAGTCACCAGATGCCGGGGCAGCACCAGGTAACTGATGCGGAAGGCCGGGGCCAGGCTCTTGGAAAAGGTGTTGATGTAGATGACCTTCTCCATCACATCGATACTCTGCAGCGTGGGGATGGGCCGCCCGGACAGTCGGAACTCGCAGTCGTAGTCGTCTTCGATAATATAGCGGTTCTCCCCCTTGGAGGCCCAGCTGAGGAACTCATACCGGCGGCTCACCGGCATGACGATCCCCGTGGGGAAGTGGTGGGAGGGGGTGATGTGCAGGATCTCCGCCCCGCTCTCCTCCAGCCGCTCGGGGATGATGCCCGAGGCGTCCATGGGGATGTGGTGCACGGTAACGTCGTTCTTTTCATAGATCTTGCTCAGGCGCAGGTAGCCCGGGTCCTCCACCGCATAGCCCCGGGACCGGCCCAGCAGTTGGATGAGGACGCTGTATAAATACTCCGTGCCCGCGCCCACAACGATCTGCTCCGGGTCGATGGTCATGCCCCGGAACTGGTACAGGTGGTCAGAGATGGCCCGGCGCAGCTGGGCAATGCCCCCGGCAGAGGTGTCCGTCAGCAGGGCCGTCTCGTCCTCCCCCGCCGTCACGTCCCGGAGGAGCTTCACCCAGATGGAAAAGGGGAACATATCCCGGGCCACAGAGCTTCCCACGAAGTCCGCCCAGTATTCCCGCCGGGGGACCTGGCTGGTCACCTCCGTCCGGTTCGGCTCGGGCCGGGGTGGGGCAGTCTCCTCCCCCCGCTCCAGCTCGCAGACATAATAGCCCCGTTTGGGCAGGGTGTACAGATAGCCCTCAGCCACCAGCTGGGCGTAGGCGCTCTCCACCGTGATAGTGCTTACCCCCAGGTTCTTGGCAAAGGTCCGCTTGGAGGGCAGCTTCTCCCCCGCGGTCAGCTTCTTCTGCAGGATATCCCGCTTGATGCACCGGTACAGGTGCTCGTACATGCTATCGGCATCAATGTTTTCAAAGGAATAGGTCAGCACCGACAGAGGCCTCCTTTCCGCCATGTGGCCATATTAGGATTGCAGAAAACGCAATTTCGAATAGCGTCAGGCCCATTATAGCCGCAGAAATCCCCCCTGTAAAGGCAATTTCTGCAGAATTTCCCTTCGTCAATCTACCAGATTTTTTCCCGCTGTCCTCCGCTGGTTTTTGTGTGCTTTTTTGTCCCTCTTTTTCGCAGGAAAAATTTCCCGATTTTTCTTGTGAATTTTGCTGGAAAAGGCCCCACGGCTTTTATCGAAAATCTATAATAATATGAGGGTTTTTCCTCTATAAGGAAATTCCTGCAAAATGCGTGCAAACCGCCTCGCTTTTGCAGCTTTCCGCAGATTTTCCTGCTCTTGCAAGGCATTTCGCTTTCGTGTATAATGCTATCAGAAAAAGAATACATATGTTCATGTACCATGCACATGAACAATGCGTGTTCCCTGCCCCGCAAAAGGAGCGCAGTATTTAGGAAGGAGTTACGCTTATGAGTGAAGTACAGATCAGAAACTTCAAGCGAGTCCTGGTTGCCAACCGCGGCGAGATTGCCATCCGCGTCTTCCGCGCGCTGAACGAGTTGGACATCACCTCCGTCGCTGTTTACTCTAAGGAGGACAAGTACGCCAAGTTCCGCACCGTGGCTGACGAGGCCTATCCCCTGGATCCCAGCAGAGGCCCTGTTGACGCCTATCTGGACATCGCCACCATCATCAATATCGCCAAGGACCACAATGTGGACGCCATCCACCCCGGTTACGGTTTCCTGGCCGAAAATCCCTTCCTGGTGGAGGAGTGTGAGAAGAACGGCATCGTCTTCATCGGCCCCACCGTGGATAGCATGAACGCCATGGGCGACAAGATCTCCTCCAAGCAGATCGCTATTGCCGCCAATGTGCCGATCATCCCCGGTGTTGACCACGCCATGAAGACCGTGGAGGAGGCCATGGAAGTGGCCAAGCAGGTTGGCTATCCCGTCATGCTGAAGGCCTCCAACGGCGGCGGCGGCCGCGGTATGCGTATCGTCTACCGTGAGTCCGACATGGCCAAGGAATTCAAGGAAGCCATCGACGAGTCCAAGAAGGCCTTCGGTGACGACCAGGTCTTCATCGAAAAGTACCTCCGCGGCCCCAAGCATGTGGAAGTTCAGATGCTGGCCGATAACTACGGCAATGTGGTCCACCTGTACGACCGTGACTGCTCTGTGCAGCGCCGTCACCAGAAGGTGGTCGAGTATGCCCCCGCCTTCTCCGTGCCCGAGGCCACCCGCCAGAAGATTTTCGACAGCGCCCTGGCACTGTGCCGCCACGTGGGCTACCGCAATGCCGGTACCTGCGAGTTCCTGGTGGACCTGGAGGGCAACCCCTACTTCATCGAGATGAACCCCCGTATCCAGGTGGAGCACACGGTCACCGAGCTGGTCACCAACATCGACATCGTCCGCTCCCAGGTCCTCATTGCTGAGGGCTATCCCCTGAACTCCCCTGAGATTAACATCACCTCTCAGAAGTCCATCGAGTGCCACGGCTACGCCATCCAGACCCGTGTCACCTCCGAGGATCCCTCCAACAACTTCATGCCCGATACCGGCAAGGTCTCTGTCTATAACTCCGGCTCCGGCAACGGCATCCGTCTGGACGGCGGCAACATCTACACCGGTGCCGAGATTCAGCCCTACTATGACTCCCTGCTGGTGAAAATCAGCTCCTACGACCGCAGCTTCCTGGGTGCCGTGGCCAAGTCCCGCCGTGCTCTGCGCGAGATTAAGATCCAGGGCATCAAGACCAACATCTCCTTCCTGATTAATGTCATCAACAACCCCACCTTCCAGGAAGGCCGTTGCTACACCACCTTCATCGAGGAGACCCCCGAGCTCTTCACCCTGTCCCACAACCTGGACCGCGCCTCCAAGATTCTGGACTTCCTGGGCGACAAGATCGTCAACGTCTCCAAGGGCGACAAGCCCTACTTTGAGGACCGCGTCCTGCCCAAGTATGACGAGACCGCTCTGGTCTACGGCTCAAAGGATGAGTTCAAGCGTCTGGGTGCCACCGGCTTCACCCAGAAGATTCTGGGCGAGAAGAAGCTGTATGTTACCGACACCTCCATGCGTGATGCCCAGCAGTCCCTGATTGCCACCCGTATGCGTACCAAGGATATCGTGGGCGCAGCCCGGGCCTCTAACGTCATCTTCCAGAACGCCTTCTCCGTGGAGGCATGGGGCGGAGCCACCTACGATACCGCTTACCGCTTCCTGAAGGAATCCCCCTGGAAGAGACTGGACATCCTCAGCGAGAGAATGCCCAACACCCTGATTCAGATGCTGTTGCGTGCCTCCAACACCGTGGGCTACTCCAACTATCCCGATAACCTGGTCAAGGAGTTCATCCGCATTTCCGCCATTAAGGGCATCGACGTCTTCCGTATCTTCGACTCCCTGAACTGGATGGAGAGCATGAAGATGCCCGTGGAAGAGGCCCTGAAGACCGGCAAGATTGTTGAGGGCTCCCTGTGCTACACCGGCGACATCACCAGCCCCAACGAGGTCAAGTACACCCTGGACTACTACGTCAAGAAGGCCAAGGAACTGGAGGC
>JABUSR010000077.1 GCA_021442645.1 Ruminiclostridium sp. | reverse complement strand
TCGCGACAGCTTTGTTATATTACCACCGACCCCCTCAAATGTCAACCCTTTTTCTCAGATTTCTCCATTTTTCTTTTGGGGCCGGCCTACTATGGGCAATCAGCTCTCTTTTTCAAATGTTGCGCCGCACTGTCGGCATGTGACCCGAATCCTCCCTTTTCCCCTGGGAACTCTCAGCTTCATATTGCAGGAGGGGCATCTGAAAACCTTATATTGTCTTCTCTGTTCTGCCTTGGCCTGGCGACTTTCCCTGACGCTACGAATCCGACCGGTTTTCCGGAGAAACCACTTGTTCTCCTTCTGGCGCTGTGGAATATTCCGAGACAAGGCCCGGTAGATGAACACCCCTGCTAACAAAACAAATGCAAAATAAAAGATCTGCTGTATCCCGTGCAACGGAGCAAACATAGAGGCCACCCAACAGATTAGACCGAAAAACAGAACTGTTTTATTCAGTTGGTCCAATCCGTTTCTGCCCATAAACATACGTCCCATCATGGTTATCATACTCCTCCACGCCTGCTCTACGGCCTAACTGCTTCGAACTTGGGTCCGTGATAGACCTTCCTTATACAATATACAATGTAATCGTTTCCCCAAGAAAGTCAATGGGTTTCGTATATTGTTTACAATTTCCTTACAGGCAGGATTTAAAAAGCCGCTGTGCACGAAACACAGCGGCTTTTGAGTATGGAATATCGTCTGAATCCTTAAGGATTAGAAATACATATACTTATTGGCTTCTGCACGCAGTTCTGCGCGGAAGTCGGGGTGAGCAACAGCAATCAGGTTCTCAACGCGCTGCTTAACAGTGCGCTGACGCAGCTTAGCGACACCGTACTCAGTGATGACCATGTCGGTCAGATTACGGGAAACGGAGACGATGGAGCCGGAATCCAGGACGGGAGCGATACGGGAAACGGTACCCTTCTTAGCAGTGGAAATCTGGCACAGCATTGCACGGCCGCCCTTGGAGTGATATGCACCGTATGCGTAGTCGGTAGCACCGCCGGTGCCGGACCACTGGATGTGAGCAATTGCCTCAGCTGCCACCTGACCGGTCAGGTCAATCTGCAGAGCAGCGTTGATGGAAACCATGTTGTCCTGCTGTGCGATAATCATGGGGTCGTTGGTGTAACGGCCACGGCGCATCATGACACGAGGATGGTTGTTCAGATACTGATAGGTAAAGTTATCAGCGATGATGAATGCGCCGACGGACCAGCCCTTATCCAGGTTCTTGTAGCGGTTGGTAACAACGCCGTTCTTAATCATACGAGCCATAGAAGCACCGATCTGCTCGGTGTGGATGCCCAGGTCGTGACGGTTCATCAGCTCAAAGCCGATAGCATTGGGGATGCCGCCGAAGCCAAGCTGGATGGTATCACCGTCGTGAACCATCTCTGCTGCCAGACCTGCGATGGTCTTCTCGGCCTCGCCAATCGGGGGATCCTGCAGCTCGTACAGAGAGAGATCAGACTCGATAATAACGTCAGCCATAGCAACAGGCAGGGCGCAGTCGCCGGGCAGGTGAGGAATGGCGGGGTTCACTTCGTAGATAATCTTATCTGCGGAGTAGAAAGACTCCATCTGCCACTGCAGGTCGCAGGAGACGCAGCAGTAACCATGCTCGTCCATGGAGGACACGCCGACAACGACAACATTGGGGCGCTTAGCGCGGTGCAGTTCCTGGCCATAGTTGTGCAGGTTGACGGGGAAGTAGGTAGACATGCCAGAGGGATGAATCTTACGGAAGTTGCCGTCATAGAAGAAGGTCTGATGATGGAACTTGTCCTTCAGCTCAGGATTGGTGTGGACCTGATATTCAGAGCCCCAGCGATGCACGCAGGACCACAGCTCAACAGGGTTGTTGGGGTCGATGCGGTCAGCGATACGATGCAGGTTACGATAGAACAGACGGGGCTCGCAACCGTGGATGGAGTTGACGATGCAGTCGCCGCTCTCGATCAGAGCCAATGCGTCATCGACAGTGCCCAGCTTGCTCTTATAAATCTCTTCATGAGTCATGCCGGCATAAGCGTTGCTCAGGTACTCTTCCTGCTTCTTGTGCTTCTTCAGCATTGCATCAGGAATATAGCGATCATAATTCTCATAATGCTCGAACATATTGGATGTGTCCTCCTGTCATTAATATGTACTCCAGTCTGTGCTATGCACAACTTTACCCCTCTATGCTACCCCACCTCACATAAAAAGTCAATATGCACATTGTGCGCTACTTTGAACAAAAATCCCCCCGGTCTTTTGGGCGTTTTGTCCCTTCTTCAATTTTCGGCAGACATTTTAATCTTTTTGTTCCGTTTTGCTTTCTCTTTTGCCCTCCGTCTGCTACAATACTATCTACAGACGACCCGCGCATATCAACCTTCAGGAGGCCATTCTATGCTGCGACCCGGAATTTTCACTGAACTGACATTTCTGACCACCGAGGACCTTACCGCAAGGTCCATGGGTAGCGGGACCCTGCCTGTGTTGGCCACACCTGCTATGATTGCAAAAATGGAACAGGCTGCTTGGAGCGCCGTAGCCACCTATCTCGAGCCTGGAACCGGAACCGTTGGCACTCTGATAAACGTCCGGCATACAAGTGCCACGCCTATGGGTATGGCGTTCACCTGCAGGGCTGAGCTCACCGCTGTAGAGGGCCGCAGACTGATCTTCCGGGTCACCGCCCGTGACGCTCATGGTTCCGTGGGAGAAGGCGTCCACGAGAGGGCCATTATCCGGGAAGCCCCCTTTATTTCCAAGGCCTATAGAAAATTAAACCCTGAAGAATGACCTCATTTTCCCCAAAAAGCTATATTTTTCAAGTTTTTCATAATTTTTTTGCACCCAGACATAGCAATATGTTGTGGGTGCATTTTTTTGATTTCAATATTTTGTAACTTTTTTCACCTTTTATTCCAGTTTTACTTCGTTTTGTTTTGATTTTGCAATTTTTTGTTGCATTTTTTCTATTTTTGGTATAATATAGTTACAATTATAACACAATTAGAAACAGGAGCCTAGCTTTTCATGAAAAAACACCTATCCAGCGCCGCTATCCTATCAGTGCTCATTCTGGTGCTTTGCCTGCATTCCTTTGCTGCAGAAGATGATTCTTTCGGCTCCGGTATGCGCCCATCTCTCTCCTCCGGATCAGGTTACCTCTTTTCATCGGTTCAGGACACTGTATACACCGACTATGTAGACGTGATTCCCTCGATCCTCAGCACGGACATCCGTACGTACCTGCATACCGAACCGGACATCATTGTCAATGGCACCCCTATCGGACATATGACCGCCAAAGCTACGATCAACGACACGGCTTATGTTGCCGCAGTCCCTGTCCTCCAGTGTCTCTATCCCAGTGCAGTCATCGGCTGCCAGGACGGACATCTGACCGCTGCCGCTGCGGATATGGTCCTCCATGCCAATGCGGGCGACGCCTATTTCCAAGTAAACGAGCAATACGTCTATGCCCCTGATTTGGTGATCGAAAAGGATGGCACTCTGCTTCTTCCTGTCGGTCCCCTCTGTGACGCTCTGGGCTGCTCTGTTCTGTACGGACAGGATTTGATTATTCGCCAAGTAGCTCCAGTGGTTACAGGCCACACTTATATAGAAGAGGATCTCTACTGGCTGTCCCATGCCATCTATTCTGAATCCGGCAACCAGCCTATGAAAGGCCGCATTGCAGTGGGCACTGTCATTTTGAACCGGGTTACCTCCCCTCGTTTCCCCAATACGATTAAAGAAGTCGTCTTCGCACCGGGCCAATTTTCTCCGGTGGCAAACGGCACCATTTACCGGGATCCTGATAAGGACAGCATCGTGGCTGCCAAGCTCTGCCTGGACGGCGTGCAGGAAGCAAAAGACTGCCTCTATTTCAATGTAACCTCTATGCACTCCTGGGCAGATCGGTCCCGAACATATTTCTGTACCATTGGTGGACACAATTTTTACTTATAACACTTTTTTCTTTCAGCTCGGCGCGCCAATCCAACGGCGCGCCGGGTCTCTTTTCTGCTCCCTTCCCCTTCCGAAAAAAATATTCATTTTTTCGATTTTCCCCTTGACTTTTTCCTAAGACTTGCTATAATAACATCGTTGTCTGCAAGAGGCAAACAGATGGAGAAGTCGCGTAGTCCGGCCGAGCGCGCACGATTGGAAATCGTGTAGGCCCCAAAAGGGTCTCGAGGGTTCAAATCCCTCCTTCTCCGCCATATAAAATCCCTTGGATTATAATGATTCAAGGGATTTTTATTTTTTGCAGGCACACCCCCACCGCACCCAGTACTGAAGCCGCAGTGTGGTATTGCCCGAGCACTCAGCTCCTCTGACATCCCTCTCGGCGTTGAAGATGCCCCTGCCCACCAGGCGGGCGGAATCTTCTTACAAGCAGAACGCAACACAGAACAAAGAAAGGCGGTTCCATGATGAAACGAAAAGCAGTATGTCTATTCTTATCCCTCGTGATGACGGTCTCCCTTCTGACCCCGTCCACGCTGGCCACAGGTTCCGGCAAAAATGTGTATCAAAATGGTACCTTTACTGCTGAAAAGCTGTCCAACCCCACTACCGGTGAAGGCGAGGCTGACGGCCTGGTCCCCGGCGGAGATCGCCTGAACTCCTATGCCTGGTCCATGTCCCGCCTGACCGACGAGTACGGTGACTACGTTTATATTGGCAGCAACCGAAACCTCATGTATTTCGGTGTTCTGCAATATGCAGATTCGCTTGACAACAAGGCTCTTCTCACGGATATCCTAACCAACGGGGAGGTCCCCACTGACTGCACTAATTATGAATGTTACCAGGCCATCATTGCCCGCTACAACCTGAAGACGGGCGAGATAGAAAAATATTTTGATTCCGCAGATTACGGTCTCGACTCCCCTTTCGGTCTCATCTGGGGATTCCGCGCTGCCGTGACCTTTAAGGGTGCACTGTATATGAACGCCAATAGCGTGCTGCGCGGTTCCTGCCTCGTCCGTATCTCCGGCAATGACCAGAAAGAGCCCGAGATGCTTACCGGCGTCGGCGGTGTCGGCAGCAGCGGTGTCAGCAGCTGCACCATGCGCGCCATGTGCGTCAGCGAAGACGGCAGCACTATGTACGTCGGTGGAATGGAATCCTCCAACGGCAGAGATTGTTATACTATTTACAAAACAGCTGATGGTGAAACCTACGAGCAAATCGTTGGTCCTAAGACCGATGTGACCGTATTTGATCGGTATGAGGG
>JABUSR010000184.1 GCA_021442645.1 Ruminiclostridium sp. | reverse complement strand
CCCTCCTCCACTCTGCGTACCAGTTCGTCCATACTCCCACACCCTTCCGACGCCGGCCCCTACGGGACCCCGTCGGCCTTTCCCTTTTTATTCAAGAATCAGCTCTTTTGGAGACACCGCTTTTAACTCTACATAGCCGCACTCCGTACAAACACAGCAGGCAACCTTACATCTGTGCTCTTTTTCCAACAGACCTTTCTTTTTGTTGGAAAGATATACCTGCATCCCGGTCAGGTCTCCAATCAGTTTGGCTTCTATCATCGTTCCCTTGCACTTCAGGCATTCCATGTCCAGGATCTCCCCTCTCATTGAACCGCTCAGCCAAAATCTCAGCTTGCAATCAGTATACCATAATCCGGGCCGGATTTGTACGGGGAATCCCCCGTTTTTTCCGTCAATTCTTCCGGTCCCCCTTTACAAGGCCCGGTTTTCCATGTAAAATGGCCTCCGTACATTATATTATAACCCCATCCCGAAAAAGGAGTGGCAGCCATGGAACAGTTACAAGGAAAGTGTGTCCTGCTTGGAATCACCGGCGGCATCGCCGCCTATAAGATGGCCAATGTGGCCAGTGCCCTGGTAAAGGCAGGGGCAGAGGTCCACGTGGTCATGACGGAAAACGCCGCCAAGTTCATCACCCCCCTGACCTTCGAGACCCTCACCCGGAACCGATGCGTGGTGGACACCTTTGCCCGGGATTTCCAGTACGATGTGACCCATATCTCCCTGGCCAAGAAGGCCGACCTGGTCCTGATTGCCCCCGCCACCGCCAATGTCATTGCCAAGCTGGCCCATGGCATCGCCGACGATATGCTCACCACCGTGGTGCTGGCCGCCACCTGCCGGAAGCTGGTGGCCCCGGCCATGAACACCGCCATGCTGGAGAACCCCGTAACCCAGGACAACCTGGCCACCCTGACCCGGTACGGCTTCGGAATCATCCAACCCGCCAGCGGATTGCTGGCCTGCCGGGATGTGGGCAGCGGCAAGCTGCCGGAGCCCGAGGTCCTGCTGGACCACATCGCCCGGGAGCTGGCCCGACCCAAAACTCTGGCAGGGGTCCGGGTCACCGTGACTGCAGGCCCCACCCAGGAATCCCTGGACCCCGTGCGCTACCTGACCAACCACAGCTCCGGCCGGATGGGCTACGCCATCGCCCGGGAGGCCATGCTGAGAGGCGCCCAGGTCACCCTCATCTCCGGCCGCACCGCCCTGGACCCGGTCCCCTTTGTGGATAACCGCCCGGTGACCACCGCCGGGGATATGCTGGCCGCCATCCAGGATGTCCTGCCTGAGACGGACATTCTCATCAAGGCCGCCGCCGTGGCCGACTACCGCCCTGCCACCGTGGCAGACAACAAGATGAAAAAGAAGGACGGGGACCTCTCCATCCCCCTGGCCCGCACCCAGGATATCCTGGGCTGGGTTGCCCAGAACCGGCACCCCGGGCTCTTCGTCTGCGGCTTCTCCATGGAGACCCAGAACATGCTGGAAAACTCCCGGGCCAAGCTGGAGAAAAAATCCCTGGACATGATCGTCGCCAACAACCTGAAGGTGGAGGGCGCCGGGTTCGGCGTAGAGACCAATGTGGTCACCCTCATCACCAAGGACGAGGTCACCCAGCTCCCCCTGATGGGTAAGGACGAGGTGGCCTCCCAGCTGCTGGAGCACATCCAAGCCATCCGGACCCCTCGATAAACTCCATGCCCCCGGTTCCTCTGTCAGAGGAACCGGGGGCGTTTTCCTGCTCCACACCGCACCTACAGAAAAAACACCGCAAGTTCGCCTGTTTTGATTGACTGCTGAATTTACCGCGTGGTATACTCCATACAGAACCCGGATACACCCAATCCGACTGACGAAAGGAAGATAACCAATGAAAAAGTACTTACTTGCATTGCTCTCCCTGGTCGCTATGCTGGCCCTCCTCACCGCCTGCGGCGGCGAGACCCAGCCCGCTGACACGGAAGACGGCGACGCAGACGTGGCAGAGGTCACCGGCCCCGTTCTGGCCGACGGCGTCTTCACCACCGAGACCTTCACCCTGCAGGTCCCCGAAGGCTGGGTCATGGACTCCAACGCCGATGAGGACCAGGTGGCCCTGCTGAAGTGTGAGTCTGAGGACGAGCACGATGTGTTCAGCCAGCCCTCCCTCCTCATCGAGGTGGGTTACATGGTCTACCGTGACCGGGAGGGCACCGGCTCTCTGGACAAGCTGGTAGAAAACGACAAGCAGTTCTTCGAAAACGGCACCCCCGCCATCGCGGACTTCACCATGGGGGACTACGTGGGCTTTAAGCTCAGCGGCAGCAGTCCCTTCTACAAGGGCTGCCTCAACGACTACTACGACCTGGACTGGTGGGCAGAGGGCACCGACCTCTGCTCCCGTATGGTCATCAAGGCCTCCTACTTCACCGGGGAGGAACAGGCGGAGATCCAGGGCATGCTGGACTCCCTGAAGGTCCTGGTAACCGCCCCCGAGTCTGAGGAAGGCGCCACCGGCGGCGATGTGGTGGCCACGGATGGCTTCACCCTCACCGTACCCGCAGGCTGGGTCATCGACAAGCAGAGTGCCGCCACCACCACCCTGAAGAACACCAAGTTCGACAGCGGCTATGTGGAGGTCTCCTGCTACACCAAATCCAACGATGCCGCCACCGAGGCCGAAAAGTACAACGGCAACTTCGGCGGCGACAATGAGATCTGGACCCGCGAATACAACGGCATCACCTACTACGGCATCACGCCCTCCGACGCCATGGAGATCATGGTGGCCGACTGCGGCGATGGGATAACCCTCCACATCAAAACCATGTTCCTGACCCTGGACCAGGTCCCTGAGATTATGGACGGCATCGTCCTGAAGGACGCTGCGGAAAGCTGACCCCCCACCTGTACCGCCGCCCGCTGAGAGAACCTCAGCGGGCGGTTTTCTGTTGGCGCATGATACCAAATTCCCACGGCCATTTCTTCCGGGCGGAATTTTTTAAAAAAATTTTGATTCTCCGTGATATCGTCACGGAAAACGCCCCCGCCGGGGGGTATACTACAGGTAAGATAACAATCCCCCACCGGGGAATACAATACAAAGGAGGACATGAACATGTCGGTAAAAGACGTCAACAACGAACGGTTCCAGGCAGAAGTTCTGGACAGCGACAAGCCTGTTCTGGTGGACTTCTGGGCCAGCTGGTGCGGCCCCTGCCGCATGGTGAGCCCCATCGTAGACGAGATTGCCCAGGAAAACCCCGATTTGAAGGTGGTCAAGGTCAACGTGGATGAGGAGCAGGAGCTGGCCCTCCGGTTCGGCATCATGAGCATCCCCACCCTCCTGGTGGTGAAGGACGGTCAGGTGGTCAACCAGGCCGTGGGCGTCCGCCCCAAGGAACAGATCCTGGATCTGCTGAAATGATACCATCGCCCTTTGGGCGTAGCCTATGCCTCTTTCGGAAAGCGCCGCGGAACGTCCCCTCCGCGGCGCTTTCCCCTTTTCATGCCGGTGGAAACGTCCCAAAGGACTTTACCGCCGGTGGGACTTTCTCCGCAGCAAAAAATTGCCCGCCTGCTGTGCAGACGGGCAATTTTTATTCATTCTATTGTACAGGCGGTCACTTCCGCTTCCAGTTTTCTGCCCGGTCGATATCCTGCACCCGCCAGTCCTCCACGGTCTTCTGGACCACCTGCAGGAACTCGGTGGTGAGGAGGGTCCGCTCTGAGGCCCGGGGGCAGAGGAAGCAGACCGTGCGGGTGAAGCCCTCCTTCAGGGGGACCGCCCGCAGCTCGGGAGGCGGAATCCTGCCCATCAGGTCCAGCTCCGGCAGGATGGTGATGCCCAGGTTCCGGGCCACCATGGCCAGGGGCATCTGATTCTCCTGGGGGCAGACATCCAGCAGGTTATCCCTCTCGAAGGCCTTGTAGACGGCGGCAATGGCACTCTCCCCGTCGAAGCTCTCGTTGGTGGGGATGAACTTGTACTTGCCCAGCAAATCCCACACGGAGACCTCATCCAGTTGGGCCAGGGGGCTCTCCCGGCTGACCACCAGGTAGTAGGGGTCCTCATACAGGGGGATGGACTCCATGCCCACGGGATTTTTGCCGGTGAAGAAGCACGCGTCCAGGTTGTGCTCCCGGACGCCCAGCTCACCGTCCAGATAGTAGTGGGTATACTCCATCTTGACCATGACATCGGGGTTCTTCTCATAGAAGCGCTGGAGGGCATCGGGAATCCACTGGCAGGCCACGCTGGGCACGATGCCCACCCGCAGCAGAGCCCCCTGGCTGGCCAGGGCGGCCTCCCGCAGTTTGTCCTCGGTCTCCTCGATCTGGCGCATAATCTCCAGCAGGCGGGAGCCCGCCTCGGTAACGGTCATGCCCCGCTGGTCCCGGTAAAAGAGCTTCACGCCCAGCTCACTCTCAATATTATTTATAATGTATCCCAGGCTGGGCTGGGTATACCCCAGGGCCTGGGCTGCGCGGGTCATGCTACCGCACTCCGCTGTCTTGATGACCGGCAGATATTTCCCCACGGTCGCCCCCCCTCTCAAAAGCATAACAAGCTGCTTGGTTTCCAGTTTTTCACATTATATTTGTTTGTTTCGTAAAATGCAAGCAAAAAATTCCATGCAAAGTTTTTTCAATATCAACATAAAAGCTCTCAATTTTACACCTTTCGGCATCGGGCGTATACTATTCTTACTTATTATCACCAGTAAAAAGGTAGAGTGATTCCGTTTACGGGTAGTGCCCTGCGCCGTCTTACCTCTCGGCTCCCAAGGCTCCCTGTCCGCCCTTCTTCTTCCTGGCAGAGGACTGTTCTCCGGGCGGGAGAGCGTCCTCCGTACGTGGTTTTTCTCTTCCTGATTGCTCATAAGCCGGACAGCAGCCGTTTTTACGGCTGCTGTTTGGATTTTTCCCCGCCCCCCGGTGCCTGTTTGCCGGAGGTTTTCTTTTGCCCTGTTGGCGTGGGTCATCCACAGAATTTTTTCCTGTGCAAAAAATCTTCTATGTCTCTATAAGTTTTATCAATTTTACAGAACCATAGATGTTTTCTATAATTACAACATCCATAAACTCCCTGGTTTCTTCTGTTTTTTACAAAACCGACGGCAGAAATCCGGGAGGCGGAGGAATGAAGCTCGAAAGTTATTACAAAATGACGAGAGAGACTCACACCAAGCCGCCTTCACCAGTGGCGGCAGAAAGAAAAGAGGTAAGTTATGAGTAATAGTCCCGAAAAGAAGGGCCTTGGCGCAATCGACTTTTTCTGCATCGGTTTCGGCGCCATCGTCGGTGTTGGCTGGGCCGTTTCCATCAACGG
>JABUSR010000111.1 GCA_021442645.1 Ruminiclostridium sp. | reverse complement strand
AAAATGTCTATTTTTAATCAGCTTTGAGTATCAGAAGGCGCCGCCCCGGTAGGCTTTGCCGGTGAATTGCTCCACATCGATGCGGAGAACGTTGGTGTGTGCAAGGGTCTTCTCCAGGAATTCCATGCCGTTGGGAATGGCGTCCACGCAGAAACGATTGACAAAGGTCTCCATAGCCAGCCGACGCTCTGCTTCGTCAGAGACCAGCGTGATCTTGCCGGTGGCGATGACGCTCTCGAAGGCAGCGGTGACTTCCAAGGGCAGAATCTCTGCGCTCAGGATAGCGGAGAAGCAGACCCTGTTGTCCCGGTTGATGGCGTCCATCTTATAGCCGACTGTGGCAGAGTGGATGTAGATCTTCTCGTTCAGATAGATGTAGTTTACGGGGACAGCATAGGGGTAGCCGTCGTCGCCGTTGACGGCCAGGATACCGTGATGACCCTTCTCAAACAGGGCCTTTGCCTCAGCATCGGGGAGCTGGCGCTTGCTCTTGTGCATCTTGCGTTCCATAAAATTTTCCTCCTTTGTTTTTGGGGTTCCGTTGTCTCTATGAACAGATTATCGGCAGAAGGGGGAATTTTTCTGTTGCCGTTGCATCATTTAAAAAAATAATATATACTAAAATTATCTGGAGGTGAGGCACTATGGATACCAGAGAATTGGTGGTGGCCTGCCCGCTGTTTCGGGGGATTGACCCGGAAGAACTGACGGGAATGCTCAAATGTATGTCTGCCCGGGAGGTCTCCCCTGCCCGGGGCGAGTTCATCATGTCCACCCCCGGGACAGCCCCCCTTATGGGTGTGGTGCTGGAGGGAGAGGTAGATATGATCAGCGAGGACTATTTCGGAAAGAAGTCCCTCCTGTCCGTTCTGACGGTAGGCAGCGTATTTGGGGAGAGCTACTCCTGCCTGAAGGCACGCAACCGGACCATCGCATACCAGGCCAGTGGCCGATGCCGGGTGCTGTTGCTGGACTACGACCGCATCCTCCACGCCTGCAAGTTAGTCTGCCGATTCCACCACCGTATGATTGAGAATATGGTGGAGCTCATCGCCGAGAAGAATCTGGAGCTTATTGAAAAACTGGAGGTCACCTCTCGTACCAGCATCCGGGAAAAACTGCTGACCTATCTGACTCGTCAGGCAGAGCGGGCTGGGAGCCTAACCTTTACTATCCCCCTAGGCCGGACGGAACTGGCGGAGTATCTCTGCACCGATCGGTCGGCTATGACCCGGGAACTGGCCCGAATGAAGGAGGAAGGCCTCATCGACTTTGAGAAGAGGACATTTACCTTGCTTGCCTGGGAGGCGTGAGGCGGCACGGGACCCTGATGTTTTTTCCTGGGGTGAGCGTCCCGTCCCTTTCGGTTGAGACGGCGGCCTTTCGTTTTGACAGAAGAATACCCCTGATGCGGTTCTTGTTTCCTGCATCAGGGGCTTTTATGTGGGCAGATATGGAAGAAAGTCTGTGCTGATAGGGAGTTCTGCGCTTTCTGCCTGGAGAAAAAGGTCCCACAGCCCGGAGACCAGATCAGCCAGGTCGGTCATGGCCATCAGAACGCCGACCACCCCAGCGGCATAGCAGGTGAAGAGCAAAAGGCCAGGGGTGTTGGGTTTTCGTTTGGACAGGAAGCGGCCGGCCAGCATCAGCAGGATCCCGGCTGCCAGATAGAGCAGTATGGGGATACCCTGGAAAAACAGACTAGGAAGGCCGGAAAGTGCGGTGGATTCGGGCATAGCGGAGGCTCCTCTCTGGTTGGATCGCAAGGATAAAAGAGTATACTATATAGTATACTAGATAGTCCGCCCGGGGGCAAGGCAAGGGGACAAATACGTCCCTGCCTTTTGATGAAACAGAGTATGCTACGGCTCATTTCACTTCTCAGTAGGGGGACGGCGCCGGAGCTCCCTGGGTTCCCAGTTGGGCAGGGGGAGCCGCTGCATGGAGGAGAAGACGTACTCTTTCAGTTTGGGGTATCGGTCCTCCAACTCGGCCACCAGATTCTTGACCTCCTGGCGCTTGGTGTTTCCGTCGGCAGGGCAGGGGTTGCGGACCACCGGGAGGTCCAGCCGCCCGGCAGCGTCCCAGATCATGGACTCGCTGACGTAGAGCAGGGGGCGGATCTGGGTCACGTCCGACCGGTCCAGGTAGGTGACAGGATGGAAGCAGGACAGGCGGCCCTCATAGAACAGAGAGAGGAAAAAGGTCTCCACGGCGTCGTCGTAGTGGTGCCCCAAGGCCACCTTGTGGATGCCGTGGGCCAGGAGCCCTTCGTGGAGGGAGCCCTTCCGCATCTTGGCGCAGAGGGCACAGGGGTTCTTTTCTTTTCGGGTCTCAAAGATAACATGATTGATCTGGGTGGGGATGATATGGTAGGGTATCTCCAGGTTCCGGCAGAGGTCGGCTACCCCGGAGAAGTCCATGCCCTCGATGCCCATGTCTACGGTGAAGGCCTCCACGGTGAAGGACTGGGGGTAGAAGCGGGACAGCCGGGCCAGGGCGGTCAGCAGGACCAGGGAATCCTTGCCGCCGGAGACGCCCACGGCTACCCGGTCGCCGGCCTGAATCATATCGTAATCCTCCACACACCGGCGGAGGAGGCTGAGAATTTTTTTCATGGGAAGGGCCTCCTGAACAAAAAGTAAAAATAGAAAATGAGATATTAAGAGTTTATGAGAGAATAAAAGAGGATAAAGGAGATTTTGTTGCGGTAAATTAAATTTTTCCGAAAAGTCGTTGACAGGGGGGAAAACCTGTACTATAATAAAGCCCGCTGAAAAAACGGCTCTCTTTTTGTGCGGCTTCTACCTGCATTATAAGGGGAAACGCCCCGTTTTGTAAAGCCGACAAGATCCGTTCCCATAATTACCATTTTTTGATTTGGAGGTTCGACCCTATGTCCACTTTCATGGCAAACAAGGGCAACATCGAGCGCAAGTGGTACATCCTTGACGCCGCTGGCAAGCCCCTTGGCAAGACTGCAGCTGTGGCCGCAACCCTGCTGCGCGGCAAGCATAAGCCCGAGTATACCCCCCACGCTGACTGCGGCGATTTCGTCATCATCGTCAACGCTGAGAAGGCAGTTCTCACCGGCAAGAAGCTGGAGCAGAAGTACTATCGTACCCACTCCGGTTATGTTGGCGGTCTGAAGGAGACCAAGTACAGCAAGCTGATGAAGGAAAAGCCCGAGCTGGCAATGAAGGTTGCTGTCCGCGGTATGATGCCCCGCAACATCATCACTAAGGACTCCCTGACCCGCCTGAAGATTTTCCGTGGCCCCGAGCACATTCACGCAGCCCAGAAGCCCGAACTGTGGGCCGCAGAATAAGGAGGAACTAGAATATGTATAAGAGCAAGAAGCCTTACCATTATGGCACCGGCCGCCGGAAGTCTTCCGTGGCCCGCGTCCATCTGTTCCCCAACGGCACCGGTTCCATCACCGTCAATGGCCGTGATATCGACGACTACTTTGGTCTGGACACCCTGAAGCTGGTGGTCCGTCAGCCCCTGGAAGCTACCGAAGTGACCGATAAGGTCGATATCGTGGCTACCGTTTCCGGCGGCGGCGTTGCCGGCCAGGCAGGCGCTATCCGCCACGGCATCAGCCGCGCTCTGCTGGAGATGAATGCAGAGTATCGTCCCACTCTGAAGGCTGCCGGGTTCCTGACCCGCGACCCCAGAATGAAGGAAAGAAAGAAACCAGGCCTGAAGGCTGCCCGCCGCGCACCTCAGTTCTCCAAGCGCTGATTTTCAATTCAAAATGCCTCAAAACCCCGGAAAGTTGGTGCTTTCCGGGGTTTTTCTATCCTGAATTTCTGAAATGGGTGGAACTGTTATGTCTGTTGCTGTTATCATCATTTTGCTTGCGGCTGCCTTTTTCATCATGGGAGAGTGTTCTAAAACGAAAAGTAAGGCCTTAGTTTGTTGACTTTTTGCAATAAATGCGATAAAACTAATAAAAAGGAGGCTGCACAATGAAAAAATTCCTGGTACTGATTTTAGCCGTGCTTATGATGACGGCCTGCGTTCCCGTGGCTTTTGCACAGAGCGAAGAGCCCTGGGGAGATTGCTCGTATACAGAAAAGACGTACAGCGTTAAGCAGTATTCGGTTCCCGATACCGAGGCGATGAATTTTGTCAAAAACCTTAAGATAGGACTTAACCTGGGCAACACCTTTGATGCCTATGATGAGAATCTTGAAAACGAGATGGACTATGAAACCGTGTGGGCCGGCGTAAAGACCACCCCCGAGATTATAGCCAAAATCAAGGAAGCTGGATTCAATACCGTTCGTATTCCCGTTTCGTGGCACAATCATTTGGTTGACGGCAGCTATACCATCAGCAGCGATTGGCTCAATCGTGTGAAAGAGGTCGTCGATTACTGTATGGAAGAGGGAATGTATGTCATCCTCAACATTCACCATGATGACGACAAGGCGTTTCTCTATCCCACAAGCGCCAAGTCCGCACAGTCCGTGAACTATATCACTGCAATTTGGACTCGGCTTGCAGAGAAGTTCAAGAACTATGATGAGCATCTTATCTTCGAAAGTATGAACGAACCTCGTTTGGTGGGAAGCCTTTACGAGTGGACCCTGCTGTCTATCAGCCCTTCCTGTACGGACGCAGTAAAGCAGATAAACACCCTGAACCAGACCTTTGTAAATGTTGTGAGGGCTTCCGGTGGCAACAACGCTACCCGCTATCTGCTCTGCCCGGGCTATGATGCCTCTGTTGACGGTGCAACCAATTCAAACTATAAGCTCCCCACCGACCCTGCTGGAAACGACCACCGCATCATTGTAGCGGTTCATGCCTATACCCCCAACAGCTTTGCAATGCTGTCGTCGGGCTTCACCCGATGGTCCAGCAAGAGCCTTGTTGACAAGCAGTCCGTAACGGGCTTCATGGATAAGCTTTATAACAAGTTTGTATCCAAGGGCACCCCAGTGCTCATTGACGAGTTCGGTGCAAGAGAAAAGAGCGGAAACACCGAATCCCGTGCTGATTTTGCGGGCTTCTATGTGGCCAACGCAAGGGCGCGCGGTATGAGCTGCCTCTGGTGGGATAACAACATCATGTCCGGCGATGGCGAGCGCTTCGGTCTGCTTGACCGTGCAACGCTCCAGTGGGTATACCCGGATATCGTCAGAGCGCTTATTCATAATTCCTGAGAATATGTAAAAGGCTCCGTCTTCGTGAACTGCCCCAATTGATACGGCAGGTACAAAAAAGTCCCCCTATGCAGGAACATTTAATTTTAAGCAGCAAACTGGCACCGAAATTCCATCGGTGTCAGTTTTTTATCTGGATTTGCTGACGGTTACTGAAGCAATTGACAGGTTAAGGGACGTCTGGGCTTGTGCTGAATTATCTGGTATCAATGTTATGTGTTACCCCTACAGAAATTTTCAAA
>JABUSR010000173.1 GCA_021442645.1 Ruminiclostridium sp. | reverse complement strand
GGGCGGCTGAAGGCGCTGAAGGTGGGGGACCGGGTGACATTCACAGCCCTGAACGGAACGACGTACGTCTACACCGTGGGGGCCATGGAGACGGTCTCTCCCCTGGCGGTGGAAGAGGTGACGGGGTCTGAATGGCCCCTGACCCTGTTTACCTGCACCCTTGGGGGCAAGACCCGCCTGGTGGTCTACTGCGGCATGGCCGACGGATAAGATAAAACAATACGAAAAGTGCGGAGCTTCGGAAGAAGTTCCGCACTTTTGTTGTGCTTGATAGAGATAAATAGAGAGCGGGTTGGCCCTTTGCCGGGCGCCCTTTTATACTGAAATCCGATTAAAACAGGACAAGAATTGGCTTGTTTTAATCGGATTTCAGTATGAGCGGGCAAATGCCGCATGCAAAAGACGGCAAACAAAACGTTCGGAGAAAACCAAGGATTTTCTCCGAACGTCAAGCCAGTTATCTTACAAACAGACCTTCTTCGCTGCAGTCCACCACCAGGGCGGAGCCGGGGGCGAGCTCGTCGGCAATCATCTTCCGGCCCACAAGGGTCTCCACCGTGTGCTGGAGGAATCGCCGCAGGGGGCGGGCGCCGTAGAGGGGATCGTACCCGTTGTCGATGACGTAGGTCCGGGCAGCGGGGGTGAGGGTGACGGTGAGCTGCTTGTCGGCCAGGCGGCGGTTCAGCCCGGCCAGGAGCAGGTCTACGATGGAGGTGATATTCTCCTTGGTGAGGGGCCGGTAGCAGACTACCTCGTCCAGGCGGTTGAGGAATTCCGGCCGGAAGGAGGTTTTCAGCAGGCGGTCCACCTGTTCCCGTGCCTGGTCAGAGAGGTTTCCCTCCTCGTCGGTGCCCTCCAGCAGGAACTGGGAACCCAGGTTGGAGGTGAGGATGAGGATGGTGTTCTTGAAGTCCACGGTGCGGCCCTGGGAGTCGGTGATGCGTCCGTCGTCCAGTACCTGCAGGAGGATGTTGAACACGTCGGGGTGGGCCTTCTCCACCTCGTCAAAGAGGACCACGGAGTAGGGCTTCCGGCGGACGGCCTCCGTTAGCTGGCCGCCCTCCTCGTAGCCGATGTAGCCGGGCGGGGCCCCGATGAGCCGGGAGACAGAGAATTTCTCCATGTACTCGCTCATGTCGATGCGCACCATATTCCGCTCGGAGTCGAACAGGGCCTCAGCCAGGGTCTTGGCCAGCTCGGTCTTGCCCACGCCGGTGGGCCCCAGGAAGAGGAAGGAACCGATGGGCTTATCCGGGTCGGCGATGCCTGCCCGGCTGCGGAGAATGGCCTCGGACACCAGCCGAACGGCCTCCTCCTGCCCCACCACCCGCTGGTGGAGGAGCTCCTCCAGGTGGAGGAGCTTCTCCCGCTCCCCCTCCATGAGTCGGGCTACGGGGATGCCCGTCCACCGCTGGATGATACGGGCAATCTCCTCTTCGGTGACCTTGTCCCGGAGGAGGGACGCGGCCTTGTTCTCCCCTGCGGTGCGCTCCTCTTCCTCCAAGGCCCTCTTCAGGGCGGGGATGCGTCCATACTGGAGCTCGGCGGCCCGGTCCAGGTCATAGGCCCGCTGGGCAGACTCCAGCTCGGCGTTGGCCGCCTCCAGGTCAGCCCGTAGCTGCCGGACCTTTCCAATGGAATCCTTTTCGTTGTCCCACTGTGCCTTCTTGGCCTTGAAGTCCTCCCGCATGTCTGAGAGTTCCTTTTGGATGACGGCTAGGTGCTCCTGGGAGAGGGCGTCTGTTTCCTTCTTTAGGGCGGCCTCCTCAATCTCGTGTTGGATGATTTTTCGTTGGATGACGTCCAGCTCCGTGGGCATGGAGTCAATCTCCGTGCGGATGAGGGCGCAGGCCTCATCAATGAGGTCGATGGCCTTGTCCGGCAGAAACCGGTCGGTGATGTAGCGGTTGGAGAGGGTGGCGGCGGCGATGATGGCCCCGTCCTGGATCTTGACCCCGTGGAAGACCTCATACCGCTCCTTCAGGCCCCGGAGGATGGCCACGGTGTCCTCCACCGTGGGTTCGTTTACCAGCACCGGCTGGAAGCGGCGCTCCAGGGCAGCGTCCTTTTCGATGTACTGGCGGTACTCGTTGAGGGTGGTGGCCCCGATGCAGTGGAGCTCGCCCCGGGCCAGCATGGGCTTGAGGAGGTTGCCTGCATCCAGGGCCCCGTCGTTCTTTCCGGCTCCGACGATGGTGTGGAGCTCATCGATGAAGAGGAGGATCTTACCCTCAGACCGCTTCACCTCGTTGAGGACGGCCTTCAGGCGTTCCTCAAACTCACCCCGGTACTTGGCTCCGGCCACCAGGGCGCCCATGTCCAAGGCAAAGAGGGTCTTATCCCGCAGGGAGGCGGGGACATCTCCCTTGACGATTCGCTGGGCCAGGCCTTCGGCGATGGCCGTCTTGCCCACGCCGGGCTCGCCGATGAGGACGGGGTTGTTCTTGGTCTTCCGGGAGAGGATGCGGATGACGTTGCGGATCTCGTCATCCCGGCCGATGACGGGGTCCATTTTATTCTGCCGGGCCCGTTCCACCAGGTCGGTGCCATATTTTTTCAGGGCGTCATAGGTTTCCTCGGGATTGTCAGAGGTTACCCGCTGGCTGCCCCGGACGGTGCTGAGAGCCTGGAGGGCCGCCTCCCGGGTGATGCGGTAGTCGGTAAAGAGGACCTGCAGGTCCCGGTCAGCGGTGTCCAGCAGGGCCAGAAAGAGGTGCTCCACGGAGGTGAAGTCGTCTTTCATCTCCACGGCGATTTGCTCCGCCCGGTTCAGGGCCTTGTCGGTATCTGTGGAGAGATAGACCCGGGCGGCCTCCCGGCTTCCCCCGGACAGCCGGGGCTGGCGGCTGAGACGGTCGCTGACGGCAGCCTGAAGGGAGGGGAGGGTGATTCCCATCCCGGACAGGAGCTGGGGGATGAGCCCCGCTTCATCGGATAGCAGGGCGGCCAGCAGATGAAGCTGTTCGATTTGGGGGTTGCTGTATTCTGTGGCCAGGCTCTGGGCAGTGCGCAGGGCCTCGGCAGATTTCTGGGTGAGTTTTTCAGGGTTCATGGGTCAGGGCCTCCTTTCGAGGTAGGACGGAAAAGGGCACCGGGAAACTCCGGTGCCCTCCCGCAGGGTGTCGATTTTGCAATAGAGAAAAGAGAGAGATAAGAGAAAAAAGAGAGGTAGGTGTAAGTGGGTCAGCCCCAAGGGGGCTCAGTGGATGGCAATCTGGCGGGCGGCCGGGACCACAGGCTGCTGCTTAGGCAGGGTCAGGGCCAGAATGCCGTTCTGGTAGGCGGCGGTGATGCCGTCCTCATCGATGCCGGAGACGTCGAAGGTCCGGGAGAAGGAACCCATGCGGCGCTCCCGGCGGAGCCATGTGCCGTTCTCGTCCTTCTGCTCGGCCTCAGACTTGTGTTGGGCCCGGATGGTGAGGATGTTGTCCTTCAGGTCCAGCTGGATCTCCTCCTTGTCAAAGCCGGGCAGCTCTGCCTCCAGCAGGAACTTGTCCCCCTGGTCCCGGATGTCAGTCCGGAAGGCAGGTGCAGCAGGGGCGGCGGTGGGGAAGAAGGTATCGAACAGGTCGAAAAGCGTATCGTCATTGCGAGAAAAAGGAAGCATACCAAACATATACTGTAATCTCCTTTGAAAATAGAATTTTTAAAATCGGTTGTCCGCGAGGGCAGTGTGTTTGCAGTCTTAGTTATCGAGTGCTTGTTTTCTAGAGGGTTTTCCTCCTGACAGGATATATAATAGCCTGGGATTGTGAATAAACCATGCAAAAAGTGTGTCTAAACTGTAAACATTAGCACTCAATTACAGCGAGTGCTAATGTTTTGCGCGGGGTTGGTCTGCCGGGTTGTCCTTGCAGTCTTTTTATGCTATAATATTCCGTGAATACAACCCCTTAGAATGGAGGATATATAGAATGGCAAGATTATCTCAGCGTATGGTATCTTTGGGCACCGCCCGGTCGGAGATCCGGGAGGCCTTCGCCTTTGCCCAGGCCCGGGCGGCCGAGGTGGGCCCTGACAAGGTGGACGACTTTTCCATAGGCAACCCCAGCGTACCTGCGCCCCCCACCGTGGCGGAGACCATCCACCGGCTGGTGGATGAGATCGACCCGGTGGCCCTCCATGGCTACACCCCCGCCCAGGGCGCGCCCGATGTACGGCAGGCCCTGGCGGAGGATCTGAACCGCCGGTACGGCACCTACTACGATAAGGACAGCCTCTACCTCACCGTGGGGGCAGCTGCCTCCCTGTGCTGCTGTCTGTCCGCCATGGGCTGCCCGGGGGACGAGTTCATCACCTTTGCCCCCTACTTCCCGGAGTATAAGGTCTTTGTGGAGAGCGCCGGGGGCACTCTGATTCCCGTCCCCGCCAACCTGGAGGACTTCCAGATTGATTTTACGGCCTTCGAGGCCGCCCTGAGCCCCAGCACCAAGGCAGTCATCATCAACACTCCGAACAATCCCACCGGCGTAGTCTACTCGAAGGCCACCGTGGAGAAGCTGGGCCAGGTGCTGGAATCCAAGTCCCGGGAGTACGGCCATGCCATTTACCTCATCTCTGATGAGCCCTACCGGGAAATCAGCTACACTGCCGAGCCGCTGCCCTGGGTGCCCTCCTATTATGATAACACCTTGGTCTGCTATTCCTACAGTAAGTCCCTGTCTCTGCCCGGACAGCGTATCGGCTATGTGCTGGTTCCCCGGACGGTGGAGGAATTTGACCTGGTTTACGCTGCTATCGCCGGAGCAGGGCGAGCACTGGGCTATGTTTGCGCTCCCGCCCTCTTCCAGTTGGTGGCGGCCCGGTGCGCCGGTCAGACCGCGGACATCTCCGTCTACAAGGAGAGCCGGGACCTCCTCCTGGACGGCTTGCGGGGGATGGGCTACACCTGTGCCCAGCCCGACGGGGCCTTCTACCTCTTCCCCCGGACGCCGGAGCCCGACGCCAAAGCCTTCTGCGAGCGGGCGAAGAAGTACGACCTGGTGCTGGTCCCCGGAGATAGCTTCGGCTGTCCCGGTCATGTTCGCATCTCCTACTGTGTGCCCACGGAGCAGATTCGCCGGGCCCTGCCAAAGTTTAAAAAACTGGCGGAGGAGTACGGCCTGTGAGGAGACAGGCCGCCGAGTGCAGCAGAATGTGAGACGGAAAGGGGAATGCGATCGGTTTGATTATTCTGCAGGTATGCACGCTTCCATACGAAAAATCAGACGGACGGTGATGAAATGGGGAAGGTATTGAAAAAATCCGGTCTTCTCCTCCTTATGCTCGTTGTTTTGGTGGGCCTTTCTTCCTGTGGGGGAAAGGACGACCCCGCCCTTGACTATGACACGGGCTACAAGGAAGGCTACGAAGAGGGATATGATAATGGCTTTGATAAAGGGTATGAAGAAGCCAGCGAGAAAGAAGCGGATACAGCCCGGGAG
>JABUSR010000104.1 GCA_021442645.1 Ruminiclostridium sp. | reverse complement strand
GAGGAGGTGAGGCCGGTGAAGAGTTCCATCTCTACCTGGCCTGTGCCGCCGCCTGCGGTGCTGGAGAGGAAGAGCCCGTTGGTGCAGGTCTCGGCCAGGGCATGGAAGACGGGCAGAGGATCCTTTTGAAAGGTCAGATTGGGCAGGCGGGTGATGTCGAAGAAACTCTCGGAGGTGATGAAGATGATGTCCGGGGCCTGGTTCAGGGAGAGAGGGGCCTTGGGACGGTTGGCGTCCTCCAGGAACCATTCGGCCAGGGCGAGGGCATCCTTGTCGGACTGGAGGTTTTCCATCCGGACCCGCTCACACCAGGCAGCGTAGAGCCCCAAGGACACACCCATACGGTCGGTGCGGTCCAGCTGATCCCGGCAGGAGCTGTCCAGCGAAAGAACGGCGCTCTGGAGGGGGCTGGGGAAACAGGCGGCCAGCAGGAAACCGAGGGCCAGGAGGCCGGAGATCAGCCCCGCAGCGGGAGGGAAAGAGACCCAATGGTCGATCAGACCCAGCAGAATCAGCAGGAGGAGCGCCAGGAGGATGGCGGCAATGGCCGCCCCAGAGGGGATGAGCCGGTCAGAGGCGTACCCGGCGATATCGCCTGCCCCCCCCACCATGGTGAAGTCGCCCAGCAGGAGGGGGTCACCGTTGATGTCCATTTTGATCCGGCTGATGTAGGTGAGGATGACAACGACCAGGGTCCCCGGCAGGAAGGCCCACAGGAGGTGCCGGGTGAGGCTGAAGCAGAGGCAGGCCAACCCGACAAACAGGAGCCAGAAAAGTCCGGTCTCCGCCGGGTGGGCGGCCATCCAGGACCCGGCCGCGGGGAAGTTGCCCAGCCACATGGTCTGGGTAAAGAAGAGGACTGCCGGGGGGACCAGCAGGAGGCTCCCCAGCAGGGCCGCGAGCCGGTTTCGGGAAAGCTGTTTGGTCATGAGAGGACCCTTTCTCCGCCCGAGCGGGTCGAATTTTTGAAAATACAAGGATATTATAGCGAATATCCGCGGATTTTGCAACGGAAAGGGAGCTCACTTTCCCACGCAGAACCGCTGGAAGATGCGGCTGGTGATGTCCTCCCGAAGCGTGGTACCGGTGACCTCCCCCAGAGCCTGCAAGGCCGCTTCCACATCGGAGAGGAGAAGATCGGGGGGCATGCCGGCCTCCAGGCCCACCCAGGCCTGCAGGAGGTCGGCCTCTGCCCGGCGGACAGCGTCCACCTGGCGGGCGTTGGTGAGGAGGGCCTCGCCGCCGCTGGTATCCCCCTGGGGGAAGAGGGCGGCGATTCTGGCCCCCAGCTCCTCCAGCCCGGCCTGGGTCTTTGCGCTCACCGGGCACAGGTGGGGGAACTCTCCGGCCAGAGCTTCCGGATCCAGGGCCTGGGGCAAATCGGATTTGTTCACCAGGCAGATGCAGGCGGGGGCAACTTTGGCCAGGTCCATGGCCTCCCGGTCCTCCGGGGTCAGGGGAGCGCTGCCGTCCAGCACCAGAAGAATCAGTTGGGCCTCCCGGGCGGCGGCTCGGCTTCGGGCAACTCCCAGCTGTTCGGCCTCATCACCGGCATCCCGGAGCCCGGCAGTGTCGGTAAGGTTCAGGAGAACTCCCCCCAGGGTGGCCCTGGCCTCAATGGTATCACGGGTCGTGCCGGGGAGCTGAGTGACGATGGCCCGGTCGTAGCCCACCAGGGCGTTTAGGAGGGAGGATTTTCCGGCGTTGGGTCGACCCACAATGGCAGTGGGCAGGCCGGCCGTCAGCTGGCGGCCCCGGTCGTAGGTGGCCAATAGAGCGGAAACCCCTTCCAGGGCGGTGGTGAGGGCGGCAGAGATGGTCTCTGCCCGGAAGGGGTCTATGTCCTCATCGGGGTAGTCCAGCACTGCGTGGAAGTGGGCGGAGAGGTCCACCAGCCCGTCATAGATGGCGGAGATGCGCCGTGAGAGGGCCCCCTCCAGACGTCCGGCGGCCTGCCGGGCGGCGGCGGGAGTCTCAGCATCGATGAGGTCAATAACGGCCTCGGCCTGGGTCAGATCCAGTTTACCGTTGAGAAAAGCCCGCTTTGTGAACTCCCCGGGCAGGGCCTGGCGGGCACCCTGGGCATAGAGGGCCTCTAAGGCCAGGGAGAGGACCATAGGGGAGCCGTGGCATTGAAGCTCGGCGGTGTCCTCTCCGGTATAGCTATGGGGGGCCCGGCTGACGAAGGCCAGCCCGGTGTCGATGACGGCTCCCTGCCGGTCTAGCACGGAGCCATAGAGAAGCTGCCGGTCTGGGGCCTCTGTGAGTGCAAGAGACCCTGCGGGATGGAAGACGGCGGCGGCCGCCCGGGCCGCGCCGGGGCCGGACAGACGCAGGATACCTACGCCCCCGGCACCCGGCGGGGTGGCGGCGGCGGCGATGAGGTCGGACATGGGGGAGCGCCTCCTTTCAGGGGGTGAAAATTTGGCGAATACACCGGAAATATTTTGCTTGACAGGAATTTTCGTCATATCCACAGGGGAGGAAAGCTGTGTGGATAAACCGGTGGATAATGTGCAAAAACATTGGAATTCTTTGCTTTGCAGGGGTTGTTGCAGAAAAGATTTCCCCATTTTCCACGGAAATATCCCCCTTTTACCCCTATGGCAGAACGCACAAAGGCAGTTTGGGCAGGAAAAAACGACGAAAATTTCCGGCGGCGGGTTGGGTTTTCCCCGGGCTTTTCCCCGTCGGTCAGCCGGGGCAGGGGTCCACAGTAACCCCGGTGTAATAGTGCTGCAGGATGTCCAGGTAGGAGCTGCCATCGGCGGCCATGGCATTGGCACCGTATTGGCTCATACCCACCCCGTGGCCGAAGCCGGTGACCTGGAATGTGACGGCCTCAGCGGTGGGCTCCACGGTGAAATTTGCCGAGCGCAGGCCGAAAATCTGCCGGGCCTGGGCGCCGCTGACGGTGACACCGCCCAGGACGATGGTCCCCACGCTGCCCCCGTTGGCGGGGGTCACAGGGCCGAACCAGTTGGTGGGCTCCCCCTCCAAGACGGCCTCAGGGCAGGCGGCCAGGATGGCCTCCCGGCAGGCCTGGGCGGTGAGAATGACTTCACTGTGGTAGTTGGGGACCTCCTCCCCCTCAGGGGAGGGAACACTTTGGAGGTAGGGTACGCTGTTGCCCCAGACGGCCTCAGCGTCCTGGGTCCCCTCCCCAGAGGAGGAATGGAACAGGGCAGAGATGAGGGAACCCTCATAGAGGATGACCTCGTTGTTGGTCTCGGCCACCGCCCGGGTGATTTTGTCGGCGTAGGCGGCGGCATTCTCTCCCCAGTTGCTCAGTGCGGTGTCCCGGGCGATCCAGGCCTGGCAGCAGGTGTAGTCCGTGCAGAGGTCGGCCTCCGGGTGGTTCGCGGCGTGGCCCGCCTTGTTCAGGGCGTAGGTCCGGGCGGCCACTGCCTGGGCCTTCAAGGCCTCCTGTTCAAAGGAGGCAGGCATCTCGGCGGCCACTACCCCCCACAGGTACTCGTTGAGCTCCATGTCCACCAGTTCCCCGTCCTGCAGAACCGTGAGGTGACGTCCGGAGTCCGGCAGAGTCAGTTCCTGAGCAGGGACCACGGGCTGGGCCTCTTCTTTTCCCTGGCGGAGCCCCAGGGAGATGAGGAGGAGGACGAAAACCAGCACCAGGGACGCGGCCAGGGCTACAGGGCCTTTCCGACTGCCAGAGGATTTTTTTCGGGCCCTGACTTGGTTTGCGGGGGCTTTTTTCGGGGCCTGGGCGGAGGGTTCCCTCTCGACCGGGGCTGCGGGCGTTGCGCTGTCTGCGGGCGTTTTGATATCGGGCATAGGGGCCCCCCTCCTTCGGGGGCGATTATGGAAGGCGACACTATTTTAATTATAAGTATAGCCGTTCCCGGCCCCAACCGTCAAGGAGAAGGGATGGTAAAATTCAGGGGCCTGCGGTGGGTTTCGCCCGGGCCACTTGCAATTTCTGGAACTTTCTGCTATAAATAGTGGGGCCATATCAATCGATATGGCCGGGAAAAAAGAATAACAAAGGAGAGATTCCTCTATGGCGAAAGAGAAAACCGGGCTGGGCAGCCAGCCCGTCTACGATGCCCGCACCTTGGGCAAACCACGCATGGCCGTCTTGGGCTTCCAGCACATGTTTGCCATGTTCGGCGCCACCGTCCTGGTGCCCATCATCGTCAGCGGCAGCTACGGCCTGCCCCTGAGCGTGCAGACCACCCTGTTCTTTGCCGGCGTGGGCACCCTGTTCTTCCACCTGTGCACCAAGCTGCAGGTTCCCGCCTTCCTTGGCTCCTCCTTCGCCTATCTGGGGGGCTTCATGGCCATCGGTGAGCTGGACAGCGGCCCCTATGCAGACATGACCGGCGCAGAGAAACTGCCCTACGCCTTGGGCGGAATTATGGTGGCGGGCCTTCTGTATCTGGTGCTGGCCCTGCTGTTCAAGGTTGTTGGCCCTCAGAAGGTCATGCGCTTCTTCCCGCCCATCGTCACCGGTCCTATGATTATTCTCATCGGCCTGACCCTGTCCGGCACTGCTGTGTCCAACGCCTCTGAGTGCTGGCCCCTGGCCCTGCTGGCCATCGGTGTCATCGTGGTGGCCAACATCTGGGGCAAAGGCATGATCAAGATTATCCCCATCCTGCTTGGTGTGCTCATCCCCTATGTGGTAGCACTTTGCCTGGGTATGGTGGACTTCTCCGGGGCCAAAGATGTGGCTGCCGTGGGCCTGCCTCCCTTCGTGCTGGCCAAATTTGATATGACTGCCATCCTGGTGATGGCACCCATCGCCATCGCCGCTATGATGGAGCACATCGGCGATATTTCGGCCATCTCCGCTACCTGCGGCAAGAACTTCATCGGGGACCCCGGCCTCCACCGGACTCTGGTGGGCGACGGTATCGCCACTGCCCTGGCCGGCCTCTTCGGCGGTCCTGCCAACACCACCTATGGCGAGAATACCGGCGTGCTGGCCCTGTCCAAGGTCTACGATCCCCGTGTTGTCCGGCTGGCCGCCATCTACGCAGTGGTCCTTTCCTTTAGCCCCAAGTTTGCAGCCATCATCAACTCCATCCCCACGGCAATCATCGGCGGCGTGTCCTTCATTCTCTACGGCATGATTTCCGCTGTTGGCGTGCGGAATGTAGTGGAGAACCGGGTGGATCTGACCAAGAGCCGCAACCTCATCGTGGCCGCCGTGATGTTCGTGTGCGGCCTGGGCTTCTCCGGCGGCATCACCTTCCAGATCGGCGGAGCTACCATCACCCTGACCGCCCTGGCTATCGCCGCCCTGGCCGGCGTCCTCATGAACGCCATCCTGCCCGGCAAGGATTTCGAATTTGTGGATCCCTCCGCCGGCGACCTTGGCACCTACTGATACGCAAATCTGATTAAAAATAGGCATTTTTAATCAGCGCTTTTGAAGCATCTAAGAGCCGCGCAAAGGGCGGTTGATGCTTC
>JABUSR010000013.1 GCA_021442645.1 Ruminiclostridium sp. | reverse complement strand
CGACAGCTTTGTTATATTACCACCGACCCCCTCAAATGTCAACCCTTTTTTCTGAGATTTCTTTAAAAATTTGGCCTTTTCCCCGAAGCGGGCACGCAGCAGCGCAGATGCTGCTCCACTCCGGGCCAAAACACCCATATCGACCGCCTCTTTTTCAGCCTCAAAAGAGACACCCGGGCCGGGACATCCGGGGCTTATTTGACTTCCCTTATATTTAATGGTATGATACGGGTGTTCTTTGACTCCCTTTGGCCCCTTTGCGGACCCACGAAAGAAAGGACTCCCCTATGAAACGAATTCTTACCCTTATCCTGGCTTTGGCCATGGCCCTGGGGCTCTCTGTTCCCGCTCTTTCCGTCACCTCAGCGGAGGCCATAGCCTCCGCTCAGTTCCTGTACAGCCTGGACCTCTTCCGGGGCGTGGGCGACAACGAAGACGGCTCCCCGAACTTTGACCTGGACCGGGTCCCCTCCCGGGCTGAGGCCGTGACCATGCTGGTCCGCCTGCTGGGTGCTGAAAACAAGGCCACGGCAGAAAACCGGGACTGCCCCTTCACCGATGTCCCCCCCTGGGCCCAGCCCTATGTGGGCTACGCCTATATCAACGGCCTCACAAACGGTGTGGGCGGAAACCTCTTCGGTACCACCAACCCGGTCACACCCGCCCAGTACCTGACCTTCGTCCTCCGGGCCCTGGGCTACGAGGACGGCACGGATTTCAAATGGAGCAGCCCCTGGACCCTCACGGACCGACTGGGCATTACCGACGGGACCTATCGCTCCGGCACTACCTTCCTCCGGGGTGATGCCGCTGTGGTCTCTGAGAGCGCCCTCTTTGCCCTGAAGAAGGGCACCAGCATGACCCTGCTGGAGATTCTGGCCGCCGCCGGTGCCTTCCGGGACTGCACCGCCGTGATCTGGGATTACAGCTCCACGGAGATGGAGCAGGGCTACGCCTCCTTCCTCTTTTATCCCGTAAAGGGCAGTCCCGCCACCTTCCAGTCCTTCAAGCTGGACCGGGTCACCGTCAACGGGCTTGGATGCCAGACCTTCCAAGTAAACAACACGAAGGATGTTGCCACCTACCTGGCCTCCATCGGCCGGGACGCCGGGGGATTCGGCTATGTAGAGGTGACCTACAACTACGAGAAAGTCCTGGCTGCTGCCCGGGAAACTTACACAGATTCCCAGGGCAACACCTTCCCCCTGATAGGCTTCACCTTTACCTATACCGCCACACAGCAGGATGGCTCCAAAATCAAAGGCAGCTTTACCGATTACTACTATTTTGACACCCGGGACTGATTCCCGGCGGTCTTTACGCATGCAAAACGCCCGCAGGCCGACCTGCGGGCGTCTTTTGCTCCCAACAGACAAGAAATCCAGAGAACGCACTGCCCGGGAACACCTGTATTGCATGGTGCATTTACCCGAAACCGGGCACATGCACAGCCCGCAGCATACTCCCCCAAAGATATCAGCGGGGGCATGCTGCCACATCCTTCCCAGTGAGCAAACCCCTCAGAGAACGAAAACCGACCCCGAAGCAAAAGCCCCGGGGTCGGAAATCCTCTGTATCAGGTTATTCTGCGGCTTCACCGTTGGCCTCTCCAACCACCTGCACGTTGTTCTGCTGATCGGAGCTTTCCCCGCTGGGCACCACCTGCCCGGCTTCTCTCGCTTCCTCCTCCGGCGTCTTCTCCGTGGTTTCCTGGGTAGTTCCCTGGGTCTCTTCCTCGGCGGTCTCCTCGGTTTCAAAGGTCGCACGGTAGGCGGTCAGCTTCTCGTAGAAATCGGCAACATCCAGATCCTCGAAATCCTTCGTGGTAACCACTTCGGCCTCATCTGCCCAGCTCTGGACCAGTGCTTCCATCTGTGCAGCAGCCCACTCCTCCTGGACCTCATCAGACCCGGCGGGATCCAAGCGCAGGATAATATGGTAGCCGTAAGCACTCTCCACCAGGTCGCTGACCTGACCAATCTCCAGAGCGCGGGTAGCGGACTCGAACTCTTCCACCATCTCGCCGGCGGTAAAGACATAGCCATTGGGGCTGTTCTCCAGGCCGGGGTCTTCGCTGTTTTCGTTCATAAGCTTATCAAAGGCGGTCTCCAGCTCCGCAGGGTCGGAGATGGCCTTCAGCTGCGCCACCATATCCTCAGCGGTGGTCTTCTTGGCGGCGGCCTCGTCCTCGGAGAGGTCCTGGGTCATGAACAGGATATGCTTGGCCATCAGCAGGTCATTTTCCTGGACGTACTGGGCCATCTCCTCAGCAGCGGGGGCCTTTTCACCGCCCTCGCGGAACATCCCATCCGCCATATGGTTGTGGAGGATGCCCACAGCGCTCAGCTTCTCCATGCCGGAATCCGTGATGAGCATGGACTTCAGCCAGTTCTCATAGCTCTCCTCGCCGCCCAGATCTTCCTTGGCCTGGGCCAGTTCGGCCTCGTAATCAGCCTTGTCCTCATCGGTTATAGTGTAGCCGTTCTCTTTCGCCTGGGCCTCCACCACACTGTACAGGACCGCAGTGCTCTTGGCCTGCTCCTTCACATAGTCGCCGACAGCCTGCTCGCCGCCCATGTCAGAGGTCCAATCGACCTCCATGCCCATCTGGGTGTAGTAGCTCGCCACATAGTCGGTATACTGGGCCATCCGGAAGAACAGATCCTCTGCGGTCACATCTTCCCCGTTGACAGTCATCATCACGGTATCCTTGCTGTAGCCAAAGGCCTCCTGGATGGGATCGATCTCCCCTCCGCCGCAGCCGCTCAGCAGGCCTGCGGACATGGCCAGGGCCAGGGCGCCACCAAGGGCTCTTCTCATGATCTTTTTCATGGTTATATCTCCTTTTGGACGGTCGCTCCGGGCCGGCTTCGGCGGATCGACCGCAGTGGTTTCTGTGGTGTGTTCCCACGATTTGGTATTTTAACATGATTCCTGCCCGCTGGCAACCACTTTCCCTCTCCTGCCGTCATTGTTAAAAATTTCTTAAAATTTTCTCCCATTCTTTCGCAATTTTCAGGGAAAAACAGGTGCAAAACCATGTTCAATTTGTTATAATGGGACCTACGGAAGAGATCCCGCCCCCCCGGGGCGGGCGAGATAATCAAAAAAAGAATCGAGAGGGATGTTTACTATGATTTCTCATGGCAAGGATTTAAAGCTTTTCTGCGGCAACTCCAACCCCAAGCTTGCCGAAGCCATCTGCAAGGAACTCCGCCTGCCCCTGGGCAACTCTGAGTGTATCCATTTTGCCGACGGGGAGTGCTCCGTCTCCATCTATGAGACCGTCCGCGGCTCCGATGTGTTTATCGTGCAGTCCACCTGCGCCCCCGTCAACGACAACCTGATGGAGCTTCTGGTGATGATCGACGCCTTTAAGCGTGCCTCTGCCGGCCGCATCACCGCCGTGATCCCCTACTTCGGCTATGCCCGTCAGGACCGCAAGGCCAAGCCCCGGGACCCCATCTCTGCAAAGCTGGTAGCCAACATGCTCACCACTGCAGGTGCTGACCGCGTGCTGACCATGGACCTCCACGCCGCTCAGATTCAGGGATTCTTCGACATCCCCGTAGATAACCTTCTGGGCAGCCCCCTCTTCGTGGATTACTTCTCCAAGCGGTTCGGGGCCAATCCTGATGAAACCATGGTGGTCTCCCCTGACGTGGGCTCTGTGGCCCGCGCCCGCGCATTTGCCCAGAAGCTCCACATGAACATGGCCATCGTGGACAAGCGCCGTCAGAAAGCCAACCAGTCCGAAGTCATGAGTATCATCGGCGACGTCACCGGGAAGCGGGTCATCCTGCTGGACGACATGGTGGACACCGCCGGTTCCCTGTGCGGTGCAGCCAAAGCTCTGGTGGAAATCGGCGGCGCCACCGAAGTGTACGCCTGTGCATCCCACGGCGTCCTGTCCGGCCCCGCAATCCAGCGCATCCAGGACAGCGTTATCAAGGAAGTTCTGTTCCTCGACACCATTCCCATGAAGGACGGCGTCACTTGCGATAAGATTAAGTACCTCTCCGCCGCACCGATGCTGGCCGACGCCATTGGCTTCATCTACAATGAATCCTCCGTGTCCCGGCTGTTCGTGTAAGCTGTTTTTCAACCATCCTACAAAAGGCGGAGCCTCGCTCCGCCTTTTGTGTTCTCGTTTTTCCTACCATCAGGAGGTGACCTCTATGTTTTTCTCCAAGCGACCCGGGCCGGTGGAGTGGCTGGTGGTGGGTCTGGGCAACCCCGGCCCCAAGTATGACTGGACCCGCCACAACATGGGTTTCCTGGTAATCGACGAGCTGGCCGAACGGGAGAAGATCCCCGTTCAGCGGCTCAAGTTCCGGGCCCTCACCAACACCGCTCTTATCGGCGGACAGTCGGTCCTTCTCATGAAGCCTACCACCTATATGAACCTATCCGGCCGAGCCGTGGGCGAGGCCGCCCAGTTTTATAAGATTCCCCCGGAGCGGGTGCTGGTGATTTCCGACGATGTGGCACTGCCCCAGGGCAAGCTGCGTGTCCGCCGGAGCGGCTCCGCCGGGGGCCACAACGGGCTGAAGGACATCATCGCCCACCTGGGCACCGACCAGTTCCCCCGGGTAAAGGTCGGGGTTGGCGGCAAACCCCACCCCGACAGTGACATGGCCGATTGGGTCCTGGGTAAGTTCACCGGCCAGGACCGTAAAGTCATGGAGGAGGCCATCGCCCGGGCTGCCGATGCGGTGACCCTCTTCCTAGACCAGGGGGCCGACCAGGCCATGGCTCGGTTCAACGGCTGAGCCTTTTCCCAGAAAGGAGCTCCCATGACCCCATCCACATCTGTCCTCACCGGGTTTTTCTCCCAGTTGGAGGACTACCGGCGGCTGCTGGCCGCCCTGGACCAAGGAAAACCCTCCCTGGCCCTCTCTGGGCTGGCCGCCGTCCACCGGGCCCATCTGGCGGCCGCCCTTCACCGGGACACCGGCCGCCCCCTGGCGGTGGTCTGTGCCGACGACGGGGAAGCCCGCCGGGCAGCAGGTGACCTGGCCGCCTTTCTGGGTGCCGATGTCCCCTTTCTCCCTTCCCGTGACTTTCAATTCCATCCGGGCGCTGCCTCCCGCCAGTGGGAGCACCAGCGGCTGGAAGTTTTTTCTGCCCTGGATCAGGGTGGCTGCCCTGTCCTGGTAGCCACCATAGAGGGCCTCCTTCAGCGGACGCTTCCCCCGGACCGCTTCCGCGCAGCCTGCCGCACGATAGCGGTGGGCGAGGTCTGCGACCTGGAGGGCCTCTCCGACTTCCTGACCACCGCCGGATACACCCGCTGTGACCAGGTGGAGGGTGTTGGCCAGTACGCCCTTCGGGGCGGCATTCTGGACATCTTCAGCCCCGGGCTTGATCTTCCCCTCCGCATGGAGTTCTGGGGGGACGAGGTGGACTCCATGGGCCTCTTCGACCCCGTTACCCAGCGGCGGACCGCCCAGCGAGACCACTGCGTCCTCCTCCCCGCCGGAGAGGT
>JABUSR010000143.1 GCA_021442645.1 Ruminiclostridium sp. | reverse complement strand
CAGCATATGGACCATCCAGTCCGTCGTCTTCCCCTTTTCTATCAGGGTGTTAAGGGCCCAGGTAGCGGTCCACATAAGATTACTGCGGGCCTCGTAGTTCATGGGATCTTTATTTGCAATGCGGCTGGCGTGGAGCACGGAGCGCATCAACCCCTCGCTGATATAATCGCTGGTATTGTCGTCCTCTCCAGAAAAATACTGCTCACAAATGTGATTAAAGATATCGTAGATTCCGGAGACCATCTGGTAGTGGGGCACAGTCAGGGTATAGGTGGGGTCCAGAATGGAGAAACGCGGCATCATGTTCTCATCCTCAAACACCTGCCCGACCTTCTGCCTTGTCTCCTGGTTTGTAATGACAGAACCGGCGTTCATCTCTGAACCTGTCCCAACCATGGTGAGCACGCATCCAACAGGAACTACCCGGCAGTCGGGTTCCTCAAAGCGCTGGAAATATTTCTCCCAGGGGTCTTCTTTACAGTGCACCGATGCGGCAACCGCCTTGGTATAGTCACAGACAGACCCACCACCCACCGCCAGCAGGAGGTCGACCTGGTGGTCACGGGCGATTTGTATACCCTCATAGAGCTTTGCCAAGGTGGGATTGGGCATCACCCCGGCAATCTCTGCCACCTGTTTTTTGCTCTCTCGTAGCAGTTTCGTGACGGCGTCATAGATTCCATTTTGCTTGATGGAACCGCCACCGTAGACCAGCACAACGCGATCCCCGTACTTTTCCAGTTCCTCGGTCAGGCCGCTGAGAGCTCCCTCCCCAAAGTAGAGCTTGGTGGGATTGCAATAGGTAAATGTTCCGAGCATGAACACGCCCCCCTTTTAGAAGATAATCGAATCCACCGATATAATACAGGATTCGTTTCTATCATATAGAATTGTTGGCTGCTCTGTCAATGCGAAGTGGAAAAATCTCTACATAATATGGGGACAAAAAAGTCGGCAGGTTAACTGCCGACTTTTTTGAAGGGTTCTTATAACAGGTGTGCGCGGATATCCTCCCCAGACATGGGGCTCAGGTAAGCGGGTGCAATGTCAAACACGGTCTTGCAGCCGGAGGCACCCTCCTGGGCCAGACGGTATACGGCCCGTGCATAGGCAACCAGCACGCAGGCGGTGAACTCAGGGTTGGAATCCAGCTTCAGGCTGTACTCGATGATGTGGGTGTTCTCCCTTTCCCAACCCGTCTTGCCGGAGCGGATAACGAAGCCTCCGTGGGGGATTCCGCTATGTTCACGGTCCAGCTCTTCCTGAGTGATGAAGTGGACCACAGTGTCGTATTCATCGAAGTAGTTGGGCATAGTCTTGATATCATTTTCGATTTTTGCCTTGTCAGCACCCTCAGCTGCCACCACAAAACACTCGCGCAGATGCTTCTGACGGGTGGTCAGTTCGGGGTTGCTGCCGCTACGGACAGCTTCCAGAGCTGCATCAATGGGAATGGTGTACTGCTTACCGTCCACAACGCCTTCTACACGGCGGATGGCATCGGAGTGGCCCTGGCTGACGCCCTTGCCCCAGAAGGTGTAGTCCTGGCCGTCAGGCAGAATCACACCGGCATACAGGCGGTTCAGGGAGAACATGCCGGGGTCCCAACCGCAGGAAATCACTGCCACATGGCCACTTGCCTTGGCGCTGGCATCCACAGATGCAAAATGCTGGGGAATCTTAGCGTGGGTGTCAAAGCTGTCCACCACATGGAAGTTCTTTGCGTACTCGGGGGTCTGCACAGGCAAATCGGTGGCACTGCCGCCGCAGAGGATCAGAACATCAATTTCGTCCTTGTGTGCCAAAATGTCGTCCGCCGCATAGACGTTGACGCCCTTTGTCAAAACAGAAACCGTTTCCGGGGCCCGGCGGGTAAACACTGCTGCCAGTTCAAGATCCTGGTTCTGCTTGATTGCACACTCGATCCCTCGACCAAGATTGCCGTAGCCCATAATACCAATTCGAATACTCATAATGTTCAGCCTCCTTCGACGAGAAATAATACTTTGGCATTGTAGCACACTACAGCACAGATTTCTACTGTTTTTGCATGATTTTTTTCTTTCATGTCATTTCATTTTTGCAGGACTCTATTCATTTGGATATCCTGGTAATTACAATCTCGATTGATGCCTCTTTTTTGTGTGGGTGGTCTGTTTACTTTTGGGAGTATGCATGATATCATAAAAAAAATTTGCCTCATGTTTTTATAAATAAGGAGTTCACCATGATTACTGTTTCTAATCTGAGCCTTCAATACAGCGGCCAGCCCCTGTTTTCTAATGTAGATCTGCAGTTCACCAAGGGGAACTGCTACGGCATCATCGGCGCCAACGGCGCCGGCAAGTCCACTTTTCTGAAGATTCTTTCCGGCGACCTGGATTCCACTGGCGGTGAGGTCTCCATCCTGCCAAAGACCCGCATGTCTGTGCTGAAGCAAGACCAGAACGCCTATGACGCCTTCAACGTTATGGATACCGTTATCATGGGGAATAAGCACCTCTATGATGTCGGCAAGCAGAAGGACGCCATTTATGCCAAGGAAGAGATGACCGACGAGGATGGTCTGCTGGCCTGTGAGCTTGAGACCGAATTTGCTGAACTTGGAGGTTGGGAGGCCGAGAGCGATGCCAGCCGGATCCTCCAGGGCCTCGGCATCGATGTGGACCTCCACTACAATGATATGGCCACGCTGGACGCCCGCCTGAAGGTGAAAGTTCTGTTGGCCCAGGCTCTCTTTGGCAACCCTGATATCCTGATGATGGACGAGCCTACCAACAACCTGGACATCGACGCCACCAGCTGGCTGGAGGATTTCCTTCTAGAATTTGAGGGCACCGTAATCGTGGTCAGCCATGACCGCCACTTCCTGAATACCGTCTGCACCCACATCGTAGACATTGACTACGGCAAGATTAAGATGTATGTGGGCAACTACGACTTCTGGTATGAGTCCTCTCAGCTTGTGCAGCAGCTGATTCGCCAGCAGAACAAGCGCAACTCCGAAAAAATCAAGGAACTACAGGAATTCATCTCCCGGTTTTCTGCCAACAAGTCCAAATCCAAGCAGGCCACCGCACGCCGTAAACTGCTGGACAAGCTGTCAGTGGAAGAGATGCCCGCATCTTCCCGCCGGTATCCCTGGGTCTCATTCAATCCCGACCGTGAGGTTGGCAAGGACATTCTTTTTGTGACCAACGTCTCTAAGACCATTGACGGCGTCAAAGTTTTGGACAACGTCTCCTTCATTCTGGAGCACGGGGACAAGGTCGCCTTTATCGGTGACAACGAGAATGCCCACACGGCCCTGTTCCGCATCCTGGCGGGCGAAATGGAGCCGGACGAGGGCACCGTTAAGTGGGGACAGACGGCCACCCACTCCTACTTCCCCAAGGACAACACCCCCTACTTTCAGGGCAACGACGATAACCTCATTGAATGGCTTCGTCAGTTCTCCCCCGATCCTCAGGAGCAGTATCTTCGCGGGTTCCTGGGCCGTATGCTCTTCTCCGGCGATGAGGTTTACAAACCTGTGAAGGTCATCTCCGGCGGTGAGAAGGTCCGGTGCATGCTCTCCCGCATGATGCTCTCCGGGGCCAATGTCCTGATGCTGGACCAGCCCACCAACCACCTGGATCTGGAATCCATTGCCGCCCTGAACAACGGACTTACCGCCGTCAAGTGCAACGTCATGGTGGCGTCCCATGACCATCAGCTGATTGAGACCGTCTGCAACCGCGTCTTTGACTTTACCGATGACGGCAAACTCATCGACCGTAAGATGACATACGACGAGTATCTGGAGCGCCAATCCGCTGCTAACAACGCCTAATACCCAAGACCACCGGATACAAGCTGCCGGTGGTTTTCGCTTTCCTATATCAGACAGGAGGAATCATCCATGTATATCCGAACTGCAACCCTAGAAGACTTGGAGCCCATCACCGCTGTAGAAGCCGCCTGCTTCCCCCCTACTGAGGCAGCACCCAGGGAGTCCTTTCAACGTCGTTTAACGTCCTTTCCCGGCCACTTCTGGCTCCTCTGGGACGGAGACACTCTGGTGAGTTTTGTGAACGGCATGGTCACCCAGGAGCCGGACCTGAGAGATGAGATGTACGAAAAAGCCGACCTCCACGATGAGACCGGACCCTGGCAGATGATATTCGGGGTGACTACACTGCCTGCCTACCGCCATCGGGGCTGTGCCGCCCAGCTTCTGAACAGGGTCATCGACGACGCCAGAACCCAAGGCAGGAAGGGCCTGGTTCTCACCTGTAAGGAGCATATGCTCCATTACTACGCAAAGTTCGGCTTTGTAAACGAGGGCCTTTCCCAGTCCTCCCACGGCAAGGCTGTGTGGCACCAAATGCGGATTACCCTCTGAGTTGCCATCCATACCGTCCTCCCACTGAGAAAGTTTCCCATTCCTATAAAAAGGCCTACCTCAATCTCTGAATCCGTGATATAATATCTCTGTCAATTATTTCTTTAGAAAGTAAATTGAGGGAGGATTATTATGTCTGACAACGTACGTCCCGAGTCCATGACTCGCATTACTACCCCCGCTCTGGCAGAGGCCTTTATTGCAGAGCAGATTGCAGCCATTCGGAAGCAGGTCGGGGATAAAAAAGTCCTGCTGGCTCTCTCCGGCGGCGTAGACTCTTCCGTGGTTGCTGCCCTGCTTATCAAGGCCATCGGGCAGCAGCTGGTCTGCGTCCATGTGAACCACGGCCTGCTGCGCAAGGGTGAGCCTGAGCAGGTGGTTGAGGTTTTCCGCAACCAGATGAATGCAAACCTCATCTATGTGGATGCCGTGGACCGCTTCCTGGATAAGCTGACCGGTGTCAGCGCCCCTGAGACCAAGCGTAAGATTATAGGCGCTGAGTTTATTCGCGTCTTCGAGGAAGAAGCCAGAAAGCTGGAGGGCATTGAGTTCCTGGCCCAGGGTACCATCTACCCCGACATTCTGGAGAGTGATGGTGTGAAAGCACACCATAACGTGGGCGGCCTTCCCGAAGACCTGAAGTTTGAGCTGGTGGAACCCGTGAAGCTGCTTTTCAAGGATGAGGTCCGTGTAGTCGGCGAGGCCCTGGGGCTCCCCCACAGCATGGTCTATCGTCAGCCCTTCCCCGGCCCCGGTCTAGGCGTCCGCTGCCTGGGTGCTATCACCCGCGACCGTCTGGATGCGCTGCGTGAGTCCGATGCCATCCTGCGCAACGAGTTTGACAAAGCCGGCCTGGCTGGTAAGGTGTGGCAGTACTTTACCGCCGTGCCTGACATGAAGACCGTCGGCATCCGCAACGGCAAGCGTGTGGACGAGTGGTTCGCCATCATCCGCGCCGTTAACACAAAGGACGCAATGACCGCTACCATTGAGGAGATTCCCTACGATGTTCTTGGGCAGATTGTCTCCCGAATTGTGAACGAAGTGCCTGGTATCTGCCGCGTGGTATATGATCTGACGCCGAAGCCTACCGGAACGATTGAGTGGGA
>JABUSR010000259.1 GCA_021442645.1 Ruminiclostridium sp. | reverse complement strand
GCCCTTCACACCAGAGCCATCGGAAAAGAATCCTTGCTTTCGAATCTTGATGTGTGGCTCATGCGGGCTATCTATAGGGGGAAATACTCGAAACAAATCAAGGGATAAGCTATGGACGAAAAGACGACGAAAAAGAGAGAGACGGCACGGGTCGTTAAATTCTTCCTGTTTTCCGTCTCAGCGGGGATTATCGAGTTGGGCTCCTTCGCCCTGCTGCAACTGATTACGCCCTGGAACTTTTGGCCGAAATACCTGATTGCCCTGATCCTTTCTGTCATCTGGAACTTTACCCTGAACAGAAGGTTCACCTTCCGGGCGGCCAACAACGTGCCGGTGGCGATGATGAAGGTTACAGCATACTACTGCGTGTTTACGCCTGTCAGCACGGTGTTCGGAAACTTCCTGGCCGAAGGACTCGGATGGCCGGGGACACTGGTTACCCTGATTAACATGGTGTTCAACCTGGTAACCGAATTCCTCTACGACAAGAAAGTCGTGTTCAAAGACAGCATTGACACCAATGACCTGGCGAAGAGAGCGTCTGAGAAGATGAACAGAGTGCAAGAGATAAGGAGAATCCCCATGGAGAATTGTTCAATCAGCAGGTGGGACGACCCAAACGAAATCAACGAAAAGCTGAGAATTCTCACGTCGCAGCCGATTTGGGAAGTTGATGACGAGTATTACAGCAACGAGATTTTACCCTACTATGAGAATCGGTGCGTCAGGTCCAAGGCAATCTATGAGGAAGCGAAAAACTATATCCCCGGCGGCGTGCAGCACAACCTGGCCTTCAACAAGCCTTTCCCCATGTGTATGGAGCGGGCAGAGGGGGCCTACCTGTATGACAAAGACGGCAACCGGTATATCGATTTCCTCCAGGCGGGCGGCCCCACAGTGCTTGGCTCTAACTACAAACCCGTTCAGGAGAAGGCCCTGGAGCTCATTCAGACCTGTGGCCCCACCACCGGCTTGCTGCACGAGGCTGAGTTGCTGATTGCTAAAGAAATCAACCTCCACATGCCCAATGTGGAGATGTTCCGCATGCTGGGCTCCGGTACAGAGTCGGTCATGGCTGCCCTGCGTATCTCCCGTATCGCAACGGGACACAAGCGGATTATTAAGATTGGCGGCGCCTACCACGGGTGGTCGGACCAGATGGTCTACGGCCTGAAGATTCCCGGCAGCCGTGCGCTGCTGGAATCCCACGGCATTCCAAAGGGGGCCTATAAGGCCACCGACGAGGTCCGCCCCAACGACCTGGATATGCTGGAGAAGATGCTCAAGCGCAATAAGCGAAAGGGCGGCACGGCGGCGGTCATTGTGGAGCCGGTTGGCCCGGAATCGGGTACCCGCCCCGTGGCATATGACTATAACAAGGGCGTGCGGGAGCTCTGTGACCGGTACGGGGCCCTGCTGATCTTTGACGAAGTGGTCACCGGATTCCGGGTGGCGCTCTCCGGCGCCCAGGGATTCTTTGGGGTGGTTCCGGACCTCACCATCTTCGGAAAGGTCGTGGCCGGCGGCTACCCTGCGGCCGGTGGTGTCGGAGGAAAAAAGGAGTACGCCCAGCTCATGGCGGCAGGCCTCAGCACGGGCAAGCACCGGGCCTATGTGGGGGGGACCCTGGCGGCCAATCCGCTGTCCTCTCTGGCCGGGTACTATACCATCAAGGAAATCGCCCGTACCAACGCCTGCGAGATCGCCGGGCAGATGGGCGATCGGCTCTGCGACGGGCTGAAGGAACTCATCGATCGGTACAGTCTGCCCTATGTGGCCTACAACCAGGGCTCTATTGTCCACCTGGAGTGCACCGGAGCCATGAGCTTCGACTTTTCCTCCCTGTGCTTTGCCAAGTCGGCCCTGGGTCTGCTCAAACACAAGGAAATGATGTATGAGCGGAAGGACTCCATGGAGAAGATGGGAGCCGCTTACATGGCGAACGGGCTCGTTACCCTGGCGGGCAGCCGGCTCTATACCTCCATGGCGGATACCCCGGAGATCATCGACGATGCTCTGAACAGGTTTGAAACGGTCTTCAAGCACGTGAAAAAGACGGATAAAGGTCTGGTGTGACCGACTTTGCGCCCGCCCGTCCGGAGGATTGGACTTGCGGGAACAGACAGAGATACAGAACAAGCCCTTCGCCTCGATGCCGTACGGCATCAGGGCGAAGGGCTTTGCTGTGCGGAGGTTCAGGTTTAGGTCGGGGGTTACTCGGAGAGCCAGGCGGCCAGCTCACGGAGCTGCTGGGCATCCTCTTCGATGGAGAAGATGTTGGCTCCCGTGCCGGACTTCTCACTGTTGAAGGAGAGAACCTTGCTGTCGGTAAACCCGGCGATGCCAAAGCAGTTGTAGGCCTCACCGTGCCTTGCATTCACATCGGTGGGCATGCTGCCGGCAGTCAGCACGATGGCGACCTTTTTGCCAAACTTGGTGGCGATGGTCATATTGGGTTTTGTGGGGTTGAAGAAGGGATAGGTGCGGTCCAGGAAGAGCTTTGCCTGACCGGTCACCATGCCGAAGTAGATGGGCGTGGCCACTACCAGGGCGTCGCAGGTGTCCAGACGGACCAGCAGCTCGGCCATATCGTCCTTCTGCACGCAGGAGACGGTTTCCTTCGCTTTACAGGCGTCGCAGCCCTTGCAGCCGTTCAGAGAGTGCTCTCTGATATTGAAGACTTCCACCTGGGCGTCATGCAGGTTCTCCTGAATGATGTCCATCGCCATGGCGCAGTTACCCTTTTCCCGGGGGCTGGCGTTGACCAGAATGATTTTTTTCATGGTAGTTCCTCCTTCGGTTCTTAATGCTTTACAAAAGCTCCTGTTATGTTATAGAATACCTGTAAATCAGAAAAATGCAAGTAGGGAATCTGTTTTTTTGGCAGGTAAGCCATAGAAAAAATACAGAAAGGGGAGAGGGGCGATTTGCCCACCGGGCTGCAGTCCCGGGACAGGAGAACTGCCCCTGAAACAAACGTGGAAAAGCGAAAGATCCTTCAAAATAAAATCTATCTCTATCTGACGGAGTTCTTTGCCGGTATGTCTGTCATGGCGGTGGAGCTGGGCGCCAGCCGCCTGCTGGCGCCCTATTTCAGCTCCTCCCAGATTGTGTGGACCATCATCATCGGCACCATCATGATCGCCATGGCGCTGGGCAACATTTACGGGGGGCGCGCGGCCGACAAGAACCCCAACCCGGACCGGCTTTACGGCCGGATTATCCTGGCCGCCGCCTGGATCGCCCTGATCCCTGTGCTTGGGAAATATATCATCATGGGCATTTCTGCGGTGATGATCTTCTCTGTGGACAGCAACTTCCTGACCCTGGCGGCCTTTGCGGCCTGTATGGTCATCTTTGTGTTTCCTCTGTTCCTGCTGGGCACCGTGACGCCCTCCCTCATCAAGTACACCATCGATGACCTGGAGGACAGCGGCAAGACGGCCGGGGCGCTGAACGCCTCCAACACCATCGGCAGCATCATCGGCACCTTTGTCCCCACCTTCGTGACAATCCCGGCTGTGGGGACCTCAATCTCTTTCCTGATTTTTGCGGGCATCCTGATGACCCTGGCCATTGTCTACTTCGCCAGCGGCGGGGTGAAGTCCCGCAGGATTCCTGTGGGCATTGCGGCCCTGCTGGTTGGGGCAGTCCTCGGGCACTCGGACAGCTTTGCCTTCTGGGAGAAGGACCTGGTCTATGAAGGGGAGTCCATTTACAACTACCTCCAGGTGAAGGACGACGGCCGGGCGGTCTACCTCTCTACCAATGTGCTCTTCGGCGTCCAGTCCATCTATATGAAGGACGGGCACCTCTCCGGGCTGTACTACGACTACGCCATGGCGGCCCCGCTGATGGCGGGTGCCAACGAGAAGGACAACCTGGATGTGCTGATTTTGGGAATGGGCACCGGGACCTACGCCACCCAGTGCGGGCGGTATTTTCCGGGCATCAACATGGAGGGCGTGGAGATTGACGGCGACATTACCGACCTGGCGGGAGAATACTTCCACCTGTCCGGGGATGTCCCTGTCTACACCTATGACGGGCGGGCCTATCTGAATGCTGTGGATAAGACCTATGATGTCATCATGGTGGACGCATACCAGGACATTACCATCCCCTTTCAAATGTCCACCCTTGAGTTCTTCACCATGGTGAAGGAGCACCTGAACCCCGGCGGCGTTATGGTCGTGAACATGAACATGCGGGGCCAGACCGAGGGCAACATCAACCAGTACATGGCCGATACCATCAGCCGGGTCTTCTCTGAGGTCTACACGGTGGATGTGGCCTATACTACCAACCGGGAGCTGTTTGCTTCTAACAATCCGGAGATGCTGACTGTGTTGGAGCGCAACGTGGAGGCCATCCGGGACCAGGACCTGGCGAAGCTGATGGACAAGGTGCGGCAGGGTCTTCTGCGCTATCGGGCAGGGGACTACCTGATGACTGACGATAAGGCGCCGGTGGAGCTGCTGGGGATGCGAGTCATCGACGATATCATCGCCGATGAGGTCGGCCACTACAAGAGCATCTATGAGGAGCAGGGGATTCAGGGGCTCATCAACACCTGGAGCTGACGCCCGAAAAGCCGTGCATAATTCATAAAAAGTTAATAAATCCGCCGGAGAATAGCTATTGACATTGGACAAAGGCAGGACTAAAATACCACAGGAAACCCGGGCCGTCCCAGTGAATAATGCGGGCGGAAGCAATGCCCGGTTTTCAGATTTTAAGAACTCTTAGAAGGAGGAGTATACGATGAAGAAGATGCTCAGCTTACTGGCAGCTGCTGCTCTGCTGACCCTGTGTCTGGCAGGCTGTGGTACCACGGAAACCACGGAGCCCGAAACCGAAGACACCACCGAGACTACCGAAACCACCGGGGAGACTGAGGTCACAAACCCTGTTGAGGAATCCACCCCCGAGGGGATCATGGAGACCCTGGGCTTTGAGTTTGGCGTCCCCGAAGGCGCTCAGGAGGTCAGCTACAACATCATCGACGGTGAGGTCGCCGAGATGAACTTCAGAGATGAGGCAGGTACTGCGTTTACCGCCCGCATCCAGGACACCCCCGCAGAAAAGGATATTTCCGGCATGTACTACGCCTGGACTGCTACTGAGCAGAGCAAGATTGGCTACTGCAGCGCAGAATTCCGGTCCTATGTGGCTGAAGTCGAGGGTGAAAATTCTGTTCAGGTCATCCTGTGGTATGACACCGCTCCCGGCATTATGTACTCCATCAGCGCAGAAGGCCCCGACCTGAACGGTCTGGATTTGACTTCCTACGCACAGCAGGTCTACATCCCCACACAGGGTGATGTGGGCTGATCAAAACACAGCAGATTCGGCTGAGTACTCAGCCGTGTGACAGATGACGAAAAAGGATGGCACAGACCCCACGGGGCGACAGGAATACCGGGCAGGAAGGCGCCGCAGGCAGCGTTTCTGCAAAGCAGAGGGTGTTCTTTTTTCGCATACCGATTGGGAGAAGTGCCGTCCTTTTCCGCTTTAATACTCAAAGCTGATTAAAAATAGACATTTTTAATCAGCGCTTTTGAAGCATCTAA
>JABUSR010000220.1 GCA_021442645.1 Ruminiclostridium sp. | reverse complement strand
ACGCACTACGCACTACAAAAGTAGGTTTTGTGCAGCAAGTGGATGGAGGAAATAATGGAATTCAGTTATAACAAGCTATGGAAGCTGCTTATCGACCGTAAGATGATGAAAAAGGATATCATGGAAAAAACCGGAATCACAGGAACGACCATTGCAAAAATGGGGCGAGGTGAGCCGGTAAATCTGACGGTCCTCGGCCGCATATGCAAATGCCTTGAAGTGAACATCGGGGACATTGTTGACTTCGTTAAATAATCGAGTGAAGGAGGAAGCGGCGTGAAAAAGCTCTGCTTTGGGACATTGGCAACCGTTCTGGTCCGTTGCTCTGCCCCGACAACAACACAAAAGCAGCTGGTCGGCACCATGCTGCTTTCGGTCAATAAAATCTATGACATTCGAACGGACGACGGAACAACCTCCGCACTGGCTCTAGGTCGTGTGAATCTATCGGACGAAGTAACCGTTTACGCCAGAGCGGCAGAACCTACTGCTGTTGCGGCATATTTCAAAAGCAATGTACTGCCGTTGCTGAATCTGAACCGTTGCGGAACAATGATTCTGGCACTTAAGGATATCATTGCCTCAGATACAGATATTTCTGATGATTGCGAGCTTGAACTTATCAATAAGAAGACAAAGGCGGAAATCATCACCCGCGACACTTTTGTATTTGAAGAGTTTCTCGCGGGTCTGTTCCTGTATACAGCAATTTACACTTCCAACAACAGGCGGGAGAAAGCTGTTCGGGAGATTACCGATACTTATGTAAAAAGCTTCGATTCACGGAGAAACGAGATTTCCTTTGTATCTTCCTATGGCATTGGGAATATGGAGCTGCTGACGGAAGCTGTATTAGATTCCGGAACCATAAATCTCATTGCTGAAGAAAACGGACTATGCCCCTGCTGCGCGAAACCCCTGCAGTCCGGACACACGATCCTGATTGAGCTCAGCAGAGGGATGGATATGCTTGTCTGTGTCGGTTGTGCTGCCGGTATTCAAAGCTCTGCCGAAAAGAAAGCAGAACTTCTGGAAACCAAAAAGCAGATGCAGTTACGCACGGAGGCAATGGAGGCCATTTCCTCCAACATAACCGTTGATGCCGTGCGAGAAATCATTGAAATGATCGGTTCCGGGGAACCTGTTACCGAATCAGATCTTAGAATGCTGCCGCTGAAGATTGATGAGAAAATCTCTGACCGCATGTTGCTTCGAAAAGTGAAGGCACTCGTAGTGGATGGAATGTATGAAATGGTAAATGATATCATCAGTCAGCTGGCCGCAGCCAACAGGCTGAATGTCCGCCAGTTTGAACGCAGTATCAAGCGCATGTACGAGGATGCAGATGACAGGCTGGATTTTCAGAGCGAAATCTTCAATTCGCTGGTGAGGTACCTGTTTGCCAAGGCCGGGCAGAAGAATTATGAGGCCTGTGAAGTCCTGATTTCATATTTTGTGCAGAGATGCGAGGTATTCCATGAAATTACCGAGTAAAACGACACCGTATAAAAGCAGTGTCCTCGCATTGTTTCCCAGCATTCTCAACGTATTGAAGCAGGGCGACCTTTCCGTACCGGAGCTGTACCGGCAGTCTCGGATTGCAGATGTCGTCGACTATTCCAATGCGCTTGACTGTCTCTATGCATTGGGGAAGATTGAACTATCCGAGGATGGAGGTCTGCTGCATTATGTTGGTTGAAATACAATGTGATAGATTCGCAGAGGAATACAGAACGATCCGCCTGAATGCCGGACTGAATACTGTATTGGGCAGTACAGGCGGTGGAAATGCCCTCGGCAAGTCCACCTTCCTCTGGATTATAGATTACGCTTTCGGCGGAGAGGGGTACTGCACGGCCGGAAGTGATGTGAAGCGGTTTGTCAAGGATCACACGATCTTCTTTACCTTTCTTTTTGACGAGACCCACCACTATTTTTACAGAAATACGGCATACCCCAAGCAGGTCTGCCGGAGCGATAAGGACGGGCACCTGATTGAGAAGCTGACTCTGGAGGAGTACAGGAAGATCCTCTCCTCCTTTTACCACCCCGGTGTACCTGTGGAGGAAATCTCTGCCCATTTCTTCCGCATTTACGGGCGGGACAATACATATGAAAAAACTCCCCTGCTGACAAAGCCAAGGGAGAGCGACGATAAAGCGGTTGAATTTCTGTTAAAGCTGTTCGGAAAGCAAAGCATTCTGAATGCCCTTCATGCTGCAGAGGAAGATCTCGGCATCAAGGCTTCCCAATGGCAGGCAGCGAAGAAGCAGCCGAAGACCTTTGAAAAAATCGAAGAGAATGAGCAGACGATACAGGCTTTGAAGCGGCGGCTGGAACAGCTGATGGCACAAGACGGCAATGCCGGGATGGAGTACCTGGGTTTCAACGCCGATTCTTATGAACAGCTTGCCGCAATGCGAAAAAACATGCAGCAGCTATGCCGCCGGCGGGATAGGCTGAAGGTGAGAATCGGCAATCTGCGCACGGGCAATCGGGACTTTATCAATGAGCCTGTTCGGGAGGACTTTACGCAGCTTTCGGAATTCTTCCCAGGGGTCAATCTCAAGGCCTTTGAAGAAATCGAGGGCTTCCACATTCGCATTCGGGAGATTCTGAAAGAAGAAGCGGATGAAGAAATTGCCGAATTGGAGCCCATGCTGCAGCGCTGTGAAGCCGAAATCAAGCGGCTTCGCACCAAAATTGAGGACGCCGGGATATCGACTGACCTGACACAGCGCGTCCTGTCCCAGTGCGTCAGCGTGTCCAAGCGCATAGACGAGCTGGAGGCTGAAAATCGGCAGCTGCAGCACGAAAAGGATCTGCAGGAAGCTCGCATTCTCGCGGAGCGGCGCATGGAGCAGCTGATTGCCGACCGGGATGCCGCAATCGCGGAGGCCGTGTCTGCAATCAATGTCCGGATGAAGGCCTTCAACGGTACAGTCACCGGCAAAACGGAGAATCCTCCGGTTCTGTCCATATCCGATGCGAAGGAGATACGCTTTGAAACCGTCGGCAACACCAGCGAAGGGACTGCCTGCAAGAGCATGGTCTTATATGACCTTGCCATTCTCGCTCTGACCGATGTCCCAGCGATTATTCATGACGGCAATATCCTGCACAGCATCAGCAGAGAACATTTTGAAAAGCTGCTGACACTCTATGAGGCAGCCGGAAAGCAGATATTCATCGCTGCAGACCGCGCCGAAAACGACATTCTGAAAAAATCTGCCATTCTGCAGCTGACGGAGGAGCACCGCCTGTACGGCTTCTCCTGGGGACGCAGTAAGGAATAAAGGAGCATACCATGGCCGCAATACAGGAATTATTAAAACAGGTCAGTGATCCTGCCCTCCGCGCAAGACTGACGGAGGAGATCGGACGGCTGACACAGAACAAAAAATTCGGACTTGTGTTTGAGGAACACATGCCCGAATGTACGCCGCTGTATGGCATCGGTATCAAGCGCGGCGGCACCGTCGCCAGAAAGACCGGGAAGATCAATGACACCTATACGGTCATCCGCGTCAGCGGGGATACTGCCCTGTGCCGGAATAAGCAGAGCGGAGAGGCGGAGGAGATCGCCGTGTCCGAGCTTGTGGCCGTGGCGGAATTCGGCGACCCGATCTTCCCCTGCCTGCAGCCCATCGACAGGGTGGAAAACGCCCCGGACAGCGACCTGTGGCACACCCTCATCGAAGCGGACAACTACCATGCCCTGCAGCTGCTGGAATACCTCTATGCAGGCAAGGTGGACTGCATCTATATCGACCCGCCCTACAACACCGGCGCAAAGGACTGGAAATACAACAACGACTATGTGGACGGCAGCGACAGCTACCGCCACAGCAAATGGCTCTCCATGATGAAAAAGCGCCTTGCCCTCGCAAAGCGCCTGCTCAATCCCGCAGATTCCGTGCTCATCGTCACCATTGACGAAAAGGAATATCTGCACCTCGGATGCCTGCTGGAGGAGATGTTCCCGGAGGCGAGAATGCAGATGGTTAGTAGTGTGATAAATCCTAATGGTTCATCAAGAAAAGACATGTTTAGCAGATCTGATGAATATATCTATTATTTATTCTTTGGAAAAGCGTATGTTTGCTACGGGAATAATGATATGCTTCATCCTGTTGAAGAAAAGCAAACTCGTTGGACAGGTCTTATCAGGACTGGGGCAAATGGCAAAAGGATAGCACGTCCGAATTTATTCTATCCAATATTTTTCAGTGAAGAAACAGGAAAATTTGTCAGTGTTGGAGAATCTTTGCCACTTGAAAAATTAAGAAATGAAATAGTAATCCCAGACGGATGTTTTGCGGTGTTTCCTATTAGCAGAGAGGGGGGCGAATCTACGTGGGGTGTTCAACCGTCAACCTTCCTTGATAAATATGAAAAAGGGTATATTAAATTCGGACCTTGGAAAAAAGGGAGTTGCTACCGTTCTGTTTCAAATTTGCAAGAAGGCATGATTAAATCTTTCGAAAGAGGCGAAATTGAAACTAATGGAAAGAACGAGGATGGCACATGGAATTTAGGAATCACTAATAAACCCATTACAGCCATGACAACATGGGTACAAGATAGTCATAATGCTGGCGTATATGGTTCAAGCTTATTGAAGACTATTTTTCATGATATTCGCTTTTCTTTTCCAAAATCAGTGTATGCTGAAGTAGATACATTACGTTTTTCTGTTAAGGACAAGCCAAATGCCCTCATCCTCGACTTCTTCGCCGGTTCGGGCACGACCCTGCACGCCGTCAATCTTCTCAATGCCGAGGACGGCGGGCATAGGCGCTGCATCATGGTGACGAACAACGAGGTCTCCGCCGAGGAGGCAAAAGCCCTGAGCGCAAAGGGTTATCACCCCGGTGATGAGGAGTGGGAGAAGCTGGGCATTGCCCGCTATGTTACCTGGCCCCGCACCGTCTGCTCCATCGAGGGGCATGATGTGAACGGCAATCCCCTGAAGGGCAATTACATCGGCAGTGACCGCCCTATGGCCGACGGCTTTGCCGCCAACTGTGAATACTTCAAGCTGGGCTTCCTTGACCGGGATATGGTCTCCCTGGGCAGGCAGTTTCAGGAGATTCTGCCGCTGCTCTGGATGAAGTCCGGCGCTGTGGGCAGAAGGCCGGAAATCGATGACGAGGAGCCGGTCATGCTGGTGCTGCCGGAAAACCGCTTTGCCGTGCTGGTGGAGGAGGCCGCCTACGCCGCCTTTGCCCGGGAGGTGCGGCAGTACGACAGCATTGACACCGTGTATTTCGTCACCAATTCCGAGTCGGCCTATCACGAAATGGCCGCGGATCTGGGAATCCAAAGCAGCTATCAGCTCTATCGGGACTATATCGACAACTTTGTCATCGGCGCAAGGAGGGACAGAACATGAAAATCCGGCTTTTTCCCTTTCAGGAGGATGCCATTGCGGAACTGAATAAAAAGCTGGATAAGGCGCACATCCTCTGGAGTGAGGATGACCCGCAGGTCATCTCCTTTTCTGCGCCCACCGGTTCCGGCAAGACCGTTATGATGACGGCACTCTTTGAGGAAATCCTCTACGGCAATGC
>JABUSR010000042.1 GCA_021442645.1 Ruminiclostridium sp. | reverse complement strand
CTGCGGAGGCTATTAAAACAAGCCAATTCTTGTCTTGTTTTAATCGGATTTCAGTATAAGAGGTGAACCGATTCCCAGCAAGGGCCAAAATCTCCGGAAGAATCCAGAGATTCCTTGGTCTATCCTGCCATAGTGTCTATTGTCAACAGGAAGGATACAGACTATAATATGGATACTCTTAAAGACAGAATGTGGTTCCCATCAGAATCCAAGTCCAGTGCATTTTGGAGGCTGCTATGAAACGTGTTCTTTTTATCTATAACCGCCACGCAGGCAAAAATAAAACCTGGGCCAGTCTCTCTGACATGATCAACGCCATGGTGGAGCAGAACTGCCTAGTCACCGCCTACCCCACCCAGTACCAGGGCTCTGTGGGGGACGCTGTGGTCCGCTGGGGCAAGGAATATGACCAATTGGTCATCGCCGGCGGGGACGGCACCCTCAGCGAGGCCATCTCCGGGGTCCGCCGGTCGGGCCGGGATATGGTCATCGGCTACATCCCCCTGGGCAGCACCAACGACTTCTCCCGCAACCTGAATCTTCCCTCGGACCGCCTCACGGAGCTCGCCGCTACCGCCGTCTCCGGCGTGCCGCACACCCATGACCTGGGCCAGTTCAACGGGAAAAATTTTCTCTATGTGGCGGCCTTCGGTGCCTTCGCCGATGTGGCCTACACCACCCCCCAGAAGATTAAGAATGTGCTGGGTTACAACGCCTATATACTGGAGGGGGCCAAATCTCTCACCTCTATCAAACCCCACCACATCAAGGTGGAGTACGACGACCAGGTCTTAGAAGGGGACTACCTCTACGGCATGGTGAGCAACACCACCTCCGTGGGCGGGATGCGCAACTTCCCCCCAGGCAACCCCGACCTGTCCGACGGTCTGCTGGAGGTCACCCTCATTGCCCCCATCCGCGGGGTGAAGACCGTGGAAGAATTCAGCAAAGCCCTCCTGGCCGGAGACTCGGTGCTCAGCTCCATCTCCACCTCATTCTCCACCCCCAAGGTGAAGATCTCCTCGGATATCGGCCTCACCTGGACCCTGGATGGCGAGGCCGGGGGCACCCATCAGGTGGCTGAGATTGAGGCCCTGCACAACGCCTACACCATCGTCTACGGGACCAATTGATTTCCCTGTTTGACATATCGTCACTTTCGTTGTACAATACTTATACACGAAGAAGAAGCGAAGAGGAATACCTATAAGGAGGGTTCTTTTATGAAGAAGATTCTGTTACCCATTGACGGCAGCAAGCGCTCCATTCGTACCGTTGAGATGGTCAAGCAGCTCTGGAAACCCGAGGATTGTGAGATTTATCTGGCTATGGTGGTCGCCGCCCAGCTCTACATCAACTCCATGGACGAAATCAGGCTCCGTGCTGAGCAGTCCCGCCCTGAGCTGAAGGCCGTAGCCGATATGCTCCCCGAATACACTGTTCACACCCAGGTCCTGCTGGGCAGCGCTCCCGGTGTGGAGATCGTGGAGTACGCCAAGGAGATCCAGGCAGACCAGATTATCATGACCCGCTCCAGCCGCGGCCCCATCCGCAAGCTGGGCTCTGTGGCCACCTATCTGGTGAAGAACGCTACGTTCCTGGACGTGTTCGTGATGCACGAAGAACCCGAAGAATAAGAACGGAAAAGGAAGGGCAATCGCCCTTCCTTTTTTATAACAAGGCTTCCCCTGCTGCAGGTTATATTTTCCTGCGGCAGGGGATTTCCCTTTTTTCGGTTTATCAAGAAGGAGAAAGCGATGGCAGGTTTTTCTGCAGAGAAAAGCGGCCCAGCTCTATGCGCTGGGCCGCTTGCGGTCTCAGAATCAATCTGTTATGTGGTTCCCGGGAACAGGAACCGGGCATAGGGGAGCAAGTAGAACCACACTACCACTGCTGCCACCAGGAAGAGGATCACGCCCACGACCAGGCAGGCACGGCCCAGGGTGCCGTGCGCGGTCTCTTTTCGCAGGATACCTCCCACACGCAGGAGCAAAACTCCGCTCACCACTGCGGCCAAGACGCAGAAAACCGTGAGTATCAGCCAGAATAAGCTCATCTCCATTACATGATCGGACATTGTCATCGTCATTACCTCCCATTTCAAGACTGTGTTTTTGAAGGATTCGCTACTTCTTTCATTACATAGTACATGCAGAGAAAAATAATTTGTGCGGCATAGCCCGCTCTTGCGGTCCAAAATTCTTCTATCCTGTAATTTATTATACAATAATTTATTTTTTTGTCAATATTGGTTTATACTTTGTCAATATATGGTATATATGGTATATAATTGGCGGCCCGGTGCTCTGCGCCGGGCCGCCAGTCATGCTCTTCTATTCAGTCTTTCACAGACTCTCCCATCTGGGAAAGATTGTCGCCGCAGGGTTCCTCCAAAGCATAATTGTTCCTGATCAAATCATCCAGAACCGCACTATAGTCCCCTGACCGGTAGCTCTCCCGGTTTGCTGCCCGGAATGCCTCGGTCACATCGTTCCCCTGGGCGTCTCTGATCAGCGCACCACTATCCTCATCGAAAATGGTCTCCACGTCTCGAACACACTGCTCAGACAGGCCCTGGGTGTTCCCGCACCCGGCCAGGGCGGTCAGGCTGCAGACTGCCGCCAACGTCAGAGCAACGATTCTTCTTTTCATGGTATACTCCTTCCTATATAATACGGTCGAACGGAGGGACGGGTAGTTATACTGTGGGGTCGTCAGAGCGATTATCGGCGGGTTCCTCTGCCCGGCTTTCTGCCTCGGGGCGGATCTCTTCGGCGGGAGTCTCAGAGGGTGCCTCGGCACCTTCCTCTTTGCCCTCATCCGGAGCTTTTTCCTTCTCCAAATCAGCAGCGGCTGCCGCAGTAGAGAGGTAGGGGGACTCCACGGTAGTGGGATCCCGGCCCTCGATGATGGCCACCATCTCCCCGCCGGTGATGGTCTCCTTCTCCAGCAGGTAGGCCACGACCTTGTCCATATCCTCCCGGTTTTCCCGGATGACCCGGACGGCCTCCTGATAACAGGCGTCCAGCAGGTCCTTCACCGCCTGGTCCATCCGGGCTGCAGTGTCCTGGGCGCAGTCCATGCCATAGCCCCCGTCCAGGAACTGGGTCCGCCGAGAGGCCAAAGCCATCATGCCGAACTCGTCGCTCATGCCAAACATGGCAACCATATTGCGGGCCACACTGGTGGCATCCTGAATGTCCTGGGCTGCCCCGTTGGTCATGGTATCCAGCACCACTTCCTCAGCAGCTCGGCCGCCCATAGACACGGCGATGCGGGCCATGAGTTCGTCCTTGGTGCGCAGTTCGGTCTTGTCCTCCTCAGGCATGAGGAGCGTGTAGCCCAGGGAACCCTGTGTATGGGGCACGATGGTAATCTTCTGCACCGGCTCAGAGTTTTTCTGCTTGTAGGCCACCATGGCGTGGCCCACCTCATGATACGCCACCAGTTTCTTCTCAAACTCTGTGAGGACGCTGCCCTTTTTCTCGGTACCGGCGATAACCAGTTCAAAGGCGGACAGCAGATCCTGCTGGTTCACCGCCCGGCGGCCCAGGCGGACGGCCCGAAGGGCGGCCTCGTTGACCAGGTTAGCCAGGTCGGCGCCCACGCACCCGGCAGTAGCCAGGGCGACTTTTTTCAGGTCCACATCCTCAGCCAGTCGGATACGGCGGGTATGGACCTGGAGGGTGGCCAGACGCCCGGCCAGGTTGGGCCGGTCGATGGTGATGCGGCGGTCAAAACGGCCGGGCCGCAGAAGGGCCTGATCCAGGACCTCCGGCCGGTTGGTGGCCGCCAGGAGGATAATACCCTTGGTGGGATCGAAGCCGTCCATCTCCGCCAGAAGCTGGTTCAAGGTCTGCTCCCGCTCGTCGTTGCCGCCCATGCGGTTATCGCGGGACTTTCCGATGGTGTCGATCTCGTCGATGAAGACGATACAGGGGGCCACCTTGCTGGCCTCCTTGAACAGGTCGCGGACACGAGAGGCACCCACACCCACAAACATCTCCACAAAATTGGAGCCGGAGATGGAAAAGAAGGGCACGTTAGCCTCCCCGGCGACAGCCTTGGCCAGCAGGGTCTTACCGGTGCCGGGCGGGCCTACCAGCAGGGCGCCCTTAGGAAGCTTCGCCCCAATCTCCGTGTACTTGCCAGGGTTGTGGAGGAAGTCGATGATCTCCACCAGGGACTCCTTGGCCTCGTCCTGGCCTGCCACGTCGGCAAAGGTGACGCCGGTGGACTTCTCCATATAGACCTTGGCGTTGGCCTTGCCCACGCCGCCCATACCGCCCATGCCGCCCAGACGGCGCATGAGGAAGATGAACAGGCCCACCATAATAACCATGGGCACCAGGTAACTGAGCAGGAGACTCATCAGGTAGGAGGATTCCTCCTGCATCTCGGCATAGAACTTCACATCATGGGCCTTCAGCAGGGGGATGAGCTCGGTGTCGTCAGCAGGGATGGTGGCGGTGACATAGGTGGTGGCACCTTCCTCCTCCATTTGCTTGGCCAGCACCTCAGCCAGGTCCTGGCTGCCGGCGTTGTCTGGCAGGTCCTCCTTTAGGTAAAAGGTGTACTTGCTGCTGGCCAGCTCCACGGCGGCCACTTTGTCCTGCTCGACCATCTGCACAAACTGGGAGTAGGGCACTTCCTGGACGCCAACATTGGAGATTTTAGCCGCTACAAAGTTAAACAGGATTACCAGGATTACCGCCCAGACGACGGCCGCGATGATACCGCGCCGCTTGGGCGGCTGGGTGCTGCCGCCCTTCTTACCTTTGTTTTTATCGGGATTCAATGGGGATCCCCCTCCTTTTCCGGGTGACGGACACACCGGGGTCGGTATTTGTCATCTTATCATCCACCGGGCAGCCGGAGCGTTGCCCAGCGGGTAAAGTTTATGCTACCATATTTCCCTTTATTTTTCAAGGAAGGGACCCCTCTTCGGGATGTAAAGTTTCTGTGAATGGGGGCCTCTTCCGCTGGGAATACCACGCCTACAATGTTCTCCTCCTCGGAATTTCCCTGGAAAACCCCTTTTTCTTACTCGAGATCCATGGTATAATACTTGTGTATGTCTAAATGAGACAAACCGCTTAAATTTCTTCCTTTGGTCGGTCTCCGGCCAGGATCGGAGTGTTATGAAAGAAAAACCCAAAGATTCCCGCCCTGCCCGTCCCGTGCGGGAGGATGCGCCCGCCGACGGTATTATCGAGGGCCGCAATGCGGTCATCGAAGCCCTGCGGGCCGGGACCAATATCGACAAAATTTTCATCATGAAGGGCGAGGTAGACTCCGCCCTGGGTCACATCGCCTCCACTGCCCGGAAACAGGGCATTGTGGTGGCCGACGCCGACCGAAATAAGCTGGACAAGATGAGCCGTACCCATGCCCATCAAGGGGTCATCGCCGTGGCCTCTGTTCGGGAATACGTCTCTGTGTCGGACATTCTCCAGATTGCCCGGGAGAAAGGAGAGGCGCCCCTGCTGGTCGTCTGCGACGAGCTCTCCGACCCCCACAACCTGGGGGCCGTCATCCGCACCGCTGAGTGCGCCGGGGCCCACGGTGTGGTGATCCC
>JABUSR010000275.1 GCA_021442645.1 Ruminiclostridium sp. | reverse complement strand
CCAATTCTTGTCTTGTTTTAATCGGATTTCAGTATGAATGCCCTTATCCGGCGTAATATTGAAGCAAATAGAAAAAACGACCGTTCCGGGTTATTCCAGAGCGGTCGCTTTGTATCTTGCGTTAGAAAATCAGAACTCAGCGGAGCCTACAGTTCTGGGATGGGGCAGGACGTCGCGGATGTTAGCAATGCCGGTGAGGTACATGACCATGCGTTCAAAGCCCAGTCCGAAGCCGGCATGCTTACAGGAACCGTACCGACGCAGGTCCAGGTAGGCAGCGTAGTCGGTGGGATCCATACCCAGCTCTTTGATGCGGGCTTCCAGGACATCCATACGCTCTTCGCGCTGGGAGCCGCCGATAATCTCGCCGATGCCGGGCACCAGGCAGTCGGTAGCGGCCACAGTCTTACCGTCATCATTCAGGCGCATATAGAAGGCCTTGATGTCTTTGGGGTAGTCGGTGACAAAGACGGGACGACGGAAGACCTGCTCCGTGAGGTAACGCTCGTGCTCGGTCTGCAGGTCAGTGCCCCACTCCACCTTGAAGTCGAACTTGTCGTTGTTCTTTTTCAGAATCTCAACGGCTTCGGTGTAGGAGACCCGGCCAAAGTTAGAGTTGGCCACATGCTCCAGGCGCTCCAGCAGGCCTTTGTCTACGAAGGAGTTGAAGAACTGCATCTCTTGAGGGCAGCGCTCCAGAACAGTGTTGATGATATACTTGATCATTGCTTCGGCCACGTTCATGTCGCCTTCCAGGTCACAGAAGGCCATTTCCGGCTCAATCATCCAAAACTCGGCGGCGTGACGCTGTGTGTTGGAGTTTTCAGCGCGGAAGGTGGGGCCGAAAGTGTAAACATTGCCAAAGGCCATGGCGAAGTTCTCCGCATTGAGCTGACCGGAGACGGTGAGGCTCACAGGCTTACCAAAAAAGTCCTGAGAATAGTCGACCTGGCCGTCCTCGGTCCGGGGCAGGGCATCAGGATCCATGGTGGTGACCCGGAACATCTCGCCGGCGCCCTCACAGTCGGAACCGGTGATAATCGGGGTGTGAACATAGACGAAGCCGTTCTGCTGGAAGAACTCGTGGATGGCGAAGGCAGCCACGGAGCGCACACGGAAGGCGGCAGAGAACAGGTTGGTTCTGGGCCGCAGGTGGGCCACTGTGCGCAGGAACTCCACGCCGTGGCGCTTTTTCTGCAGAGGATAATCGGGGGCGGAAGGACCTTCCACTCGGATAGCGGAAGCTTTTATCTCCAAAGGCTGCTTGGCATCAGGGGTCAGGATGACTGTGCCCTGGATTTCCAGGGCAGCACCCACGTTCTGCTTGGCAATCTCCTTGTAGTTCTCCAAGGCGCTGTCAAAGACAATCTGGATGCTCTTAAAGCAGGAGCCATCGTTGAGCTCGATAAAGGCGAAGTTTTTCATGTCGCGGATGGTGCGGACCCAGCCGCAGACAGTCACAGCCTGACCACCCAACTGCTCCATATCCGCAAAGATGCGGGCAATTTCCGTGCGTTGCATATCGTTCAATTCCTTTCAGAGGATAGTGTTTATAGAGAATAATAACTTATTATATCGCCGGGGCGCAGGAATTGCAACCCCAGGCCGGGGAGTGTTACATTCGTTCGGTGACGGGTACATAGGCCCGGCTGGCCTTGCCGGTGATTTTGGCAGGGATGATGCGGACCAGGCCGGTGTTGTCCCCTTTCTTTTCGATGTACCCGGTGCGAATCTCCGGGGAGACGTCGGCCAGAATGTCAATGAGCCCCTCCAATACCAGGTGCCGTTCCGCTTCCTCGGTGACGGCGGCGGCATGACCGAAAACGATGACGCTCTCATAAAGGGCGGTGATGTGTTCGGGAACCAGTTGGTGGTTAGTCACAACAGTGAAGCAAACCTTGTCGTTTAGGGAGATAATCTCCATGATAGCGGCTTTTTTGGCGCAGTGAAGATAAATGTTGCCGTCCAGCACGATGTAGTTTACGGGGACGCCGTAGGGCCAACCCTTAGCGTCGGCCACGGACAGGACGCCATAGGCCCCGGACTTCAGGATGGACAGAGCCTCCTCTGAGGGAAGTTGCCGGTCCTTCCGGCGGATAGGGCGGTTTAACATGTGGACGCCTCCTTTCTGCTTTGGCGGTCACTGTTGGGATACGATATCGCCTCTCTCGATATGGTAGGCGATGCGCTGCATGATGAGCATGAGGGCTACGGTGTTTTTTCCGCCCTCGGGGATAATAATATCGGCGTAGCGTTTGGAGGGCTCCACGAATTGCTCGTGCATGGGCTTGACGGTGGTGAGGTATTGCTCCATCGCGGCGTCCATCGTGCGGCCCCACTGGGTTACATCCCGGTGAATGCGGCGCAGGACCCGAACATCGGCGTCCGTGTCCACGAAGAGCTTGATGTCCATGAGGTCCCGGAGGGCCTTGTTGTCGAAGATCAGGATGCCCTCCACTAGGATGACTTTGTTAGGGGAGACCTCCCTGGTCACTTCCAGTTGGTCCAAGGTGGTGTAGTCGTAGATGGGGACCTGGATAGTCTTCCCGGACCGAAGATCCTCCAGGTCCTGAATCATCCGGTCGGTATCAAAGGAGGCCGGGTGGTCATAATTGAGTTCCATCCGCTCCTCTAGGGAGAGATCATGGTGGGCGGTATAGTAACTGTCGTGATCCAAGACGCTGATTGCGTCGCCAAACTGTTCCTTTAACCGATTTACCAGGGTGGTCTTACCGGAGCCGGTGCCGCCGGCGATTCCAATGATCAGGGGGTTCATAGTTGGGTGCCTCCTCTGTATAAAGGTAATGTCAGGGTATGGGGCAGAAGGAGTCAGTCCTCATCTTCACGGTTCTTTTCGTTGAACTCGGTGAGAACCAACTGAGGATTGTGGTCGGAGACCCACTTGATGGACCAGAAGGAGGAGAAAAGGAGCAGCTTGTTTCCCTTGTAGTCCTCAACCAGCTTGGTGTCGTTGCCCAGGACGAGGTCGGTTTCATGGAACTCCTCGGGTTCCTTAATCCAGCGGAGGTACTCATAGGGGAGCGTGTCCATGCGAATCTCCACATTGTACTCACTGCGCAGACGGTACTGGAACACATCGAACTGGAGGGTGCCCACTACGCCTACGATGACTTCTTCCATGCCAGTGTAGGGGATTTTGAAGATTTGGATAGCGCCCTCCAGAGCGATTTGCTCTGCGCCCTTGAGGAACTGCTTGCGTTTCATGGTATCTACTGGGCGGACCCGAGCGAAGTGCTCGGGGGCAAAGGTGGGGATGGGGTCAAAGCGGAACTTTTTGCCAGGGGCACAGAGAGTGTCTCCAATAGAGAAGATGCCCGGATCAAAAACACCGATGATATCCCCTGCGTAGGCTTCTTCGATGATCTCCCGTTCGGCGGCCATAAGCTGCTGAGGCCGGGAGAGCTTCAGCTTTTTTTTGCCTTGGACATGGAAAACCTCCCGGTCGGCGTCAAAGCGTCCGGAACACACTCTCATGAAGGCGATGCGATCCCGGTGCGCCTTGTTCATATTGGCCTGAATCTTGAAGACAAAGGCAGAGAAGTCGTCTTCCATGGAATCAATCTGCTGGCCGTGGGCCATGCGGGGAAGAGGAGGGGTAGTCATCCGTAGAAAGTCCTCCAGGAAGGGCTCTACGCCGAAATTAGTAAGGGCGGAACCAAAGAATACCGGAGAGAGCTGGCCATGGCGGACTCGCTCCAGGTCGAAGTCGGAAGAGGCACCGTCCAGAAGCTCGATCTCATCCAGCAGTTGGTCCCGTTTACTCTGACCCAGCATGTCCACCAGGATGGGATCGTCCAGGTCAATCTTGGTAGAACCGGATTTTTTGGCGTTGGTGTTGGAGGAGAAATGGATAATCTCCCCCGCAGCCCGGTCATAGACCCCCATAAACTCCTTGCCGGAGCCGATAGGCCAGTTGACGGGGTAGGTCTCGATGCCGAGCTCCTTTTCAATTTCCTCGCAAAGTTCAAAAGAATCCCGGGACTCTCGGTCCATCTTGTTGATAAAGGTGAAGATGGGGATGTCCCGCAGGACACAGACCTTGAACAACTTCCTCGTCTGGGCCTCCACGCCTTTGGCGGCGTCGATGACCATCACAGCGGAGTCAGCGGCCATGAGGGTGCGGTAGGTGTCTTCAGAGAAGTCCTGGTGTCCGGGGGTATCCAGAATGTTGATGCAGAAGCCGTCATACTGGAACTGAAGGACGGACGAGGTGACGGAGATGCCGCGCTGTTTTTCAATCTCCATCCAGTCGGAGACGGCGGCACGCGCATTCTTCTTGCCCTTGACCTGTCCGGCCTGGGCGATGGCGCCGCCGTAGAGAAGAAATTTTTCTGTCAGGGTAGTCTTACCTGCGTCCGGGTGGGAGATGATGGCGAATGTCCGTCTGCGTTTTATCTCGGATTCGTATTTAGGCAAAGGAAATACCTCCTCTGGATTATATAGATAGTGTAACATCATATTTTACCATGGTGGGGGGCAAATCGCAAGAGAAAAAGCCCCATTGCCCGGGCGTCAGCAGGAAAAAGGCTTCCTCTACAGGAAGCCTTAAGGTAGATGTCAGGAGGGATCCAGCCGGGTGACAGTAGCAGAGACCAGTTTGTGGTTCTGTATGGTGTCCACCCGGATGGTGAGGGAGTCGGTGGTAAGGGCAAAGGTCTCCCCATCCGGGGGGATGGAGCCATAGAGCCCAAATACATAGGCACCGAATGTCTCATACTGGTGGTGAGGGAGGGAGACCCCCAGTGTGCGGGATACTTCCTCCAGATGAGCGGAGCCTCGGACCCGCCAGAGGTGGGGCCCAAGGGACTCGATAAAGGTGGCCTCTCCCTCGGGGGCGATGCTTCCCACCAACTGCTCCAGCAGGTCACGGATGGTGACGACCCCTCGGAAACCACCATGCTGGTCCAGCACCACGGCATAGTAGTTCCGGGTGCCTTTCATCTGCTTGAAGAGCTGATCAGCTTTGAGGGTTTCCAGCACGAAAGCGGCGGGTTTTACCAGAGCCTCCAACATCTCTGGCACGGTGGCAGTGAGCATTGTGAAAAAGTCTCGGGCATCTAGGATGCCTACCACCTGGTCCACAGTCTCGTGGCAGACGGGATAGCGGGTGTGTCGAGTGTCCAGAATGATACGGGCCCAGTCCTGGGTGGTCTGGTGGGTCCAAAGGATATCGATATCGGTGCGATGGGTGGAAAATTCTCCCACGGTGATGTCATTAAAGGCCAGGGCATGGCTGATAATCTCTTTGGTGTCGCAATCGAAGAGCCCTTTTTGACTGCCCCAGTCCACCATCATCTGCAGATCTTCCTTGCTGTGGTGTTCCTCAACGGCATTGGGATCCAAACCCAGGAGCCGAAGGATGAGGTTGGTACAGATGGTGAGGACAGAGACGATGGGAGAAAAGACCACAGAGAACCCGGAGACAAGACCGGAGAGGGCCAGCGCCAGAGGTTCCGCTTTCTGCATGGCGATGCGCTTGGGCACCAACTCGCCGAAGATCAGAGTAAAAAAGGACAGAACCACAGTGATAAGGATGACTACGATTGCGTTCAGCGTGCCCTCATCCAGCGGAATTCCGGA
>JABUSR010000002.1 GCA_021442645.1 Ruminiclostridium sp. | reverse complement strand
GCCCCGGTTTTCTCTTTTTGGGATAAGATGGTTTCGGGTAAAGGGGGAAAAGACGGGGCTCCATGTCTCTATACGGAAAGAAGTGACGGCATTCGGATTGACTTTAGGGGAGAACTATACTATGATTAAATTATACTGGTCACAGGAAACGATGTAACGGGAACCGGGGGAACGGAGTCGGCTGGCTATGGGAAAAGAAAGAGACGGAAAAGCCGGCGGGTGCGCCGTCCCCAAAGCGATACAGTTCCATCCACACCATCGACGTGAAAGGAGTACAGTATGTCTATCCCAACCTGTTCTACTGCAGTATTAGGCCAGGACCTCAGAGCCGGTACCGTTGCCAAGGTCGGCAGCACAAAGCGTGTCCAGGAACTCAACGGCATGCTCCACGGCAACCGGCCCAATGTTGATATCACCCGCGCCAGGGTCTACACACAGGTCTATCGGGAGACCGAGGGGATGCCTCCTATTATGCGGCGTTACAAGGCCTCAGCGGCTGTCTATCGGGCCATGAGCGATACCATCTACGATTATGAACAGCTCGTAGGCTGGCCCACCAAACGGATTCGCGGGGCAAACTTTGCCATTGAACTGCATGCCCATTGGCTGGCGGAGGATCTGGTCAACCTGCGCAATCGGGAATACGACCCCTTTGAAATCACCGACGAAGACTATGAAGAACTGGAAAAAGACCTGCTCCCCTATTGGAAGAACAAGACGATGGCGGTCCAGTGGGGCCACTATGTGACCGAGCACGAGTGGAACCGGGCGCAATTCGGCGGCGTCTCTGACGTTTCCAACTACCTGTGCGCCAATGGTTCCCATTTTATCCCCGCTTGGACTGACGTAATTGCCCACGGCTTTGTAAAGTATTATGAGGAGGCTAAGCAGTTGCTGGCCGCCCTAGATCCCAACGACCCTGCCGCTATCGACAAGCGCATCTTCTATAATGGAATCATCGAGGTGTTGGAAGCCATCCGTGACTGGGGAGAGCGAATGTCCGCTTCCTGCAGCCGCAAGGCGGCAGAGGAAAAGGACCCCGTCCGTAGGCAGGAGCTGAAGAAGATGGCGGAGATGATGAAGCGTGTGCCTTGGGGTCCTGCTACTTCCTTCTATGATGCGGTGGAGACCGCATGGGCGGTCTGCTTCTTCCTCTTTGTAGAAGGTGCAGGCCCCTCCATCACATGGAGCCGGATTGACCAGTATCTTTACCCCTACTATAAGGCGGATATTGAAAAGGGAATCCTGACCCCCGAGACTGCGATGGAGCTCATCGAGGAGCTGTATATCCGTGTGAATACCAACGTGTGGTTTCAGTCTTCTCAGATGGCCTACATCTTCGGTGGCTACTATCGGTATCCTCACTTGGACTTGGGCGGTCTGGGTGAGAACGGTAAGGACGCTACCAACGAGCTATCCTACCTGTTCCTGCGTGCCATGCGCTATGTCCGCACCACAGCGCCTACGGTCTCTCTCATGCTCCACCAGAAGACGCCGGACTCCCTGCTTCGGGAGGCCTGCGAGCTGGCTGCAGAGGGCATGGGTCACCCGTCCTTCTTCAACGTGGAAAGCCTATACACCATGCTGGAGCACCGGGCTGCCGGCCCAGAGGGCTACTCCAAGTACAGCCGCAGGGAAATTATGAAATACGGATCTCCTATTGGCTGTGTAGAGCCCGGCTGTGAGGGCCTCCAGTACGGCCATACGGACTCCGGGATTATCAACGTGGCAGGGGCTGCCCTCATGGCGGTCACCAACGGCGTTATGCCTGTGGAATCCGACAATATGTTCGCCGGAAAGCTTCTCACCTTCGAGTCCGGGGAACCGGAATCCTTCCAGTCTTTTGAGGAATTCTATGCCGCAGTGAAAGCGCAGGTAAAGTATGCCATCGAGGAGTGCCACGCCAACCTGGTTATCTGCGAGAAGCTGCTGGCCGAGCAGTTTAACCTGCCGACCTTTACGGTCCTGCTGGAGGGCGCACTGGAGAAGGCCGTGGACGCTACGGCAGGCGGGGCGAAAGTCAACATCGGCCCCACCATGCAGATGGTCGGTTTCGCAACGATGGCGGACTCAGTAGCGGCGGTTAAAAAGGTTGTCTTCGACGACAAAGAGGCTACACTCCGGGAGGTCTGCGATGCCTGTATGAACAACTTCAAGGGCTATGAGGCCCTGCGGGCCAAGCTCCTCGCCGCCCCCAAATTCGGCAACGACGATGACTACGTGGACACAATTGCCGCGGACCTCTGGAAATGGTTTTCTGACTGCACGGTGCCCCTGCGGATGTACCGCGGGCATTACTGCGATGCAGCAATCCAGATGGTCCAGTCCAACGTGGGCTACGGTGCCATGACGGGAGCAACCCCCAACGGGCGCCTGGCAGGTACCCCCATATCCGACACCATGTCTGCGACTCAGCAGGCAGATGTTAACGGTCCCACGGCCGCTGCCCGCAGCTACGGCAAGCTGGATTATGGCGCATACTCCAATGGGACCCTCCTGAACATGTGGATCAGTCAGACTGAAATGGTTGACCAATAATCGGACAGCGATACGCTGACAGTTGAATATCAACATAGAGGAAGAAAGGAGCAGTATACTATGACTACCATCCGCGACGTTCCCCTGAATTGCCCTGAGGCGACCTATGTTCAGCCCATCTATAAGGAAGCTGGAATGAACAACTTCACGAACCTGGTCCGCACCATGCTCAACGACTACGGTGTGTACCATGTGCAGTTCAATACAATCAGCAAGGAGACCCTGGTAGATGCCAAGGCTCACCCGGAAAACTATCCAACCTTGATTGTCCGCGTGGCGGGCTACAGTGTCTACTGGACGGATTTGGCCGAGCGGGTACAGGATGACATCATCAGCCGGACTGAGCATACCTTCTGAGCTTGTGTGCCTGACAGAGGAGGCGTTCCCGGAAGGGAACGCCTCCCTTTTAGAGTGTGATGTTTTTATTAATCTGTGAGGGGGAACCCGTTCTATGGAAGAGAAAAAAGCTGTTTTGTTTGACATCGGCCGCTACCGGAATGCAGACGGGCCGGGTATTCGTACCATCCTCTTTTTCAAGGGGTGCCCCCTTCGCTGTAAGTGGTGCAGCAATCCCTTCGGGCTTTCCGGGAGAAAACAGCTGGCTGTGAACCCAGGAAAGTGTACCGGCTGCGGTGCCTGTGTGGAGGTGTGCAGCAGGGGATGCAGCAGTATTTCGGAGGAGACCGGGCAGGTTGTTACGGACTTTTTCCGGTGTGCATCCTGCGGGGACTGTGCTCGCTCCTGCCAGGTCGGGGCACGGAGCATTACCGGCAAGGAGTACACGGCCCGCCAGCTCTATCAGGAGGCAAGAAAGGACAGCGCCTTTTACCGGCGTGGCGGCGGCGGGGTGACACTCTCCGGAGGCGAGGTGTTGACCCAATGGGAGGTGGCTGCTGAGACCCTGCGGCTGTGCCGCCAGGATGGTATCAACTGCTGCCTGGAGACCTCAGGTTACGCTCCCTGGGACCATCTCTGGGCAGTGGCCAGGTACTGCAATACGGTGTTCATCGACCTCAAGCACATCGACAGCCACAGGCACCGGGTGCTTACCGGTGTGCCAAACGAGGGGATTCTGGGGAACATAACGCATCTTTGCCAGGAGCTTCCCCGCCTCTCCGGCAGGGTCATTGTAAGGATACCTTTGATACCGGGATACAACGATGACGAGGATGAGGTCCGCCGGGCAGCAGAGTTTGTGGCTTGCTTGTCCGGCCACCCGGAGATGAACCTCCTCCCATACCACAACTTGGGGGAGACTAAGTACGAGATGATCGGAGCATCTTACGAGCTGACCGGGGTGGAGAGCTGCAAGCGGTCTGATGATCGCCTGCAGAGGCTACATACCCTGTGCCGGGAAACTGCTCCGGATAACCGAGTGAGCCTGGGGGGAGATGCTATCGACCTAAGGATGTGATTCCTTGCGGAGAGTGATCCCTGAAAAAGGAAAAAGAGGAAGACCACCCTTTTTTCTTATTATCGCCCTGTCTGGGGGCAGTCTTTCTTTCCCTCCGGCGGTTGACACCCGATAGGGGGGAGGATATACTTGATTCAAATCGTAAAAATTTGATGAAAGGAAGTGCCGCCATGAAGCCTGCTGCCGATGCTAAGGGCAATCCACTGGGAACGGCCCCTCTGGGACCGCTAATCCGCCAATTCGCTGTGCCGTCTATCGTCGCCCTGCTGGTGGGATCGGTGTATAACATCACCGACCAGATTTTCATCGGCCGGGTGGTGGGCATGTTGGGCAATGCCGCCACCAATGTGTGCTTCCCTCTTGTGTCCTTCTCCATCGCCCTGGCCCTGCTATCCGGCATCGGCATGGCGGCGGGGTTCAATCTGTCCCTGGGAGCTGGAAGAGAGGAGGAGGCCCGGAGGTATGTCTGTACGGGGCTTGCCTTGGTGGCCCTGTTGGGGCTGTCCTTTGCTGTGTTTACCGGCTTGTGCCGGCAGCCCCTTCTGCGATTCTGCGGGGCCACGGATAACGCCCTGCCCTACGCAATGGAGTATCTGTCGATCATGGTCTTCGGCATGCCCTTTCATATTTTTACCAACGGGGTCTATCCTATCATCCGGGCCGACCGAAGCCCCAAGGTGGCGATGCAATCCTCCCTGGTGGGGGCAGTGCTCAACGTTATCCTGGACTGGATCTTCCTCTACCCCCTGGGGATGGGGATTCGGGGGGCAGGAGCGGCCACCGTCATCAGCCAGGTGGTCTCCTGTGCTGTGTGCGTGGCATACTTCCCCAAATTCAAGGCGTTTCCCCTGAAACTGACCCGACTGACCTTCCGAGTCCGGTACGCCGGGAAAATCATGAAGCTGGGTGTGGCCAACTTCTCCAACCACCTGGTCATGACCATCGTGAACATCGTGCTGAACAACACCCTGACCTACTACGGTGCCCTGTCGGTCTACGGCAGTGATATCCCCCTGGCGGTGGCGGGCATCGTCAGCAAGGCCAACGCCATCATGGTCTCCTTCGTAGTGGGTCTCGCCCATGGCTGTCAGCCTATTCTGAGCTTCAATATGGGGGCGAAAAACTACCGTCGGGTGAAGGAGACTTACCTTCGGGGCCTGGTCATCGGCATGCTATTCAGCATTTGTGCCTTTGTGCTCTTCCAGCTCTTTCCCCGGGAGATTATCTCCATCTTTGGATCCGGGGATCCGAAATACTTCGAGTTCGGCGAGTCCTACCTGCGGGTATACATGTTCCTGGTGTGCCTCATGGGCATCCAGCCCTTATCCACCAACTACTTCACCAGCATCGGCGAGGTGAAGCAGGGTCTCATTCTGTCGGTTTCCCGGCAGGGGTTCCTGCTCCTCCCTCTGCTGCTCATCCTGCCTTTGTTCTTCGGGCTGGACGGAGTTCTCTTTGCGGGGCCCATCGCCGACTTCCTGGCCATGGTGCTGGCAGCGGGCCTGGTGTTTCGAAGCTTCAAACGGCTCACCGCCCGGGAGGCGGCGGAGGCTGTGGCCAAGAGGGAACCTGACCCTGCACTTGATGCCTGACATATTATACTGAAATCCGATTAAAACAAGACAAGAATTGGCTTGTTTTAATAGCCTCCGCAG
>JABUSR010000134.1 GCA_021442645.1 Ruminiclostridium sp. | reverse complement strand
TGCTTCAAAAGCGCTGATTAAAAATGTCTATTTTTAATCAGCTTTGAGTATTAATCAGGCATGGCAGACTTTGTCCAGGATGCCGGACAGGGAAGCCAGGACCACGCCGTAGTTGCAGATGGGGACCTGCTGCTCTTCCGCCTGTGAGATGCGATTGAGGACATGGCGGCGGTTGAACATGCAGGCGCCGCAGTGGATAACCAGATCGTAGGGGGAGAGATCAGCAGGGAAGTCATTGCCCCGTACGAACTCGATGGTCAGCCCTTCCCCGATGCGGTTCCGAAGAAGACGGGGAATCTTGACCCGGCCGATGTCCTCCGTGGTGGGGGCGTGGGCGCAGGCCTCGGCAATGAGGACCCGGGAGGACTCTGTCAGGCGGTCCAGCACCGCAGCACCATCCAGAAATGCCTGGATGTCCCCCTTATATCCGGCGAAGAGGATGGAGAAGGAGGTCAGCAGACTCTCTTGGGGCTTTGCTTTCCAAACCAGGGGGAAGACCTGGGAGTCGGTGATGATCAGCTTAGGGGGACTGGCCAGAGCGGCTAGAGTGGGCTCCAGGCAGTCTGCGGTACAGCTCATCACCAGGCATTTTTTGTCCAGGAGCTCCCGGATGGTCTGCACTTGGGGGAGAATCAGCCGCCCCTTGGGGGCCTGGATGTCTTGCGGCATGACCAGGAGAACCAAGTCACCTTCAGTGACCAGGTCGCCGGTGATGGTGAGGTCCCAGAAATCTTCGGGGACCAGCCGCACCAGTTCCTGGCGAAGGGCGGGGATATTTTCACCGGTGGCGGCGCTTACAGCCAGGACAGGGAGGGCCAGGCTCTCTCGCAGCTCATTTGCCAGTGCATCCGGCTGTTCCAGCTGGTCACATTGGTTCAAGACCACCAGGGTGGGGACGCCCTTCTCCTTCAGAATATCCAGCCAGGGGAGTTCTTTCTCCGGGTGAGCAGTGAGGACCATGAGGGCGAGATCGGTTTTGTCAAGAGCTTCCTTGGTTTTCTCTACCCGTAGCTGCCCAAGCTCCCCCTCATCGTCCAGCCCTGCGGTGTCAATAAAGACAACAGGGCCCACGCCGTGGAGCTCAAAGGATTTGTATACCGGGTCGGTGGTGGTGCCCGCAAAAGGAGAGACCAGAGAGATGGACTGGCCGGTGAGGGCGTTGATCAGGGAAGATTTTCCTGCGTTTCGGTTGCCAAAAAGGCCGATATGGAGCCGACTGGCTCGGGGGGTATTCTGAATGCTCACGGGAGAATATCCTCCTGGACCCAGTAGAAGTCTTCGCCGGGCAGTGCACCGCCAATGGCCTTCGGGTTCTGTTCAAAGAGAATCTGGTAGAAGCCCTCAGCGGCGAGCTTCATTTCCGGGCCGGTGATGCAGACGATGTTGCACTGAGGGATAGCCTTCTCTGCAATGGCGGCGTCCACAATCTCATACTGGCCTACCAGCTGGGCAGCATCTGCCACATTTTCGTTCACGTAGGCGGTGGAGGCAGCGTATTCCTGCAGGAAGGTAGCCACGGCCTGGGGGTTTTCACGGGCAAAGGCCGTGCGGACGAAGATTCCCGCGGTGATGAGCTGGCCGCCGTTATCCAGGGTGGACCAGTCCTCAGTCATATTCAGGACCACCTGCAGGTCGTCAAACTTGCCGGAGGCTACTGTGACGAAGGGCTGGGGCATCATGGCAATCACGTGGTTCTGAGAGGCCATGAGGCCTACGACCTCGGTGGGCTCGCTCTTCCACTCGATGGTCACATCGACATCGGGGTCCAGGCCGTTCTGCTGCAGCAGATAGCGCAGAGCGTACTCAGGGGTGGAGCCCTTGCCGGTGGCATAGATGGTCTGGCCCTTCAGGTCAGGCCAGCTGGAGACGGTGGAGTCTCCCTTTTCTACGATGTAGGTGACGCCCAGGGTGTTAATGGCCAGCATCTGCACGGCGCCCTCAGAATTATTGCACAGGACAGCACCCAGGTTCACGGGTGCAGCCAGTATGTCCAGCTCACCCTGGAGGAACTTGGGGGTGAGCTCGTCAGCGGCCCCCGCCATGGTGAACTCATAGGTGTTGATGGTGGCGCCGGCCTCATTGTCGGCCAGCAACTTGACCATGCCGATAGAGGTGGGGCCCTTCAGCCCAGCCAGCCGGATGGTGGCGCCTTCAAAGTCATTTTCTGCCTCCTGCGTGCTGCCGCAGCCGGCGCAGAGGACGGCCAACATGCAGAGGGATAACAGGAGGGCGAGTAGTTTCTTCATAGAGGTTCCTCATTTCTCCGCCGAGTTCTTGGCGGCTTTTTTGCTGCACGGGGGAAAATAGAAAAGAACCCGTGCCTGAGAAACTCAGGCACGGGCAATGAAAAACGAGAATCAGACTTCTGCCTTCCACAGACCGTGGAGGTTGCAGTATTCGTATGCAGCCACGACCTTGTCGCCGGGGGTGATAGCGAAGGTAGCAACGGGTTCCTGACCGGGAGCCAGAGCCTTGCGCTGGTTGCCTTCTGCGGTCTGCAGGCAGATCCACTGGATGGAGTGCTCTTCTGCCATGGGGTGCAAGGTGGAGCCAACGGTGACGGTGACGATGTTGCCGTCGACCTTGACCACGGGGACGTGCTTCTCGGTAGCGGAGTCAGCGGTCTTGGGGACCATCTCGGTCATGGGGTCGCCGCAGCAGACGACCTTAGCGCCGCTTGCATTGACATAGGCGACGATGTTACCGCACTTCTCGCACTTATAAAACTTCATTTCCATGGGGATACTCCTTTCAAGTACAACGTATATTTGTGAAATTAGTTTGTAACATACAACTTCTTTGTGGTATAATCATAGCATCAAAACATAGGCATTTATAGTGACTTGGTCACGAAGGTAAATATTTCCGGGCAAAGACCGGGAGATTCGAAGGAGCGAAGGAGGGTATTGAGATGAATCGGGACATTGATTTTTACCCCTATCTGACGCAGGAGCAGCAGGGACTGCTGGACCGTTCGGTTCAAATCGTAAGCTACCGGAAGGGGCAGGTCGTGCACCGGCACGGAGACGCCTGCGTCGGGATGATCTTCGTGCGGAAGGGCCGCCTGGCTTTTTCGGCTTTGTCCGAGGAAGGGCGGGAGGTCACCATTTTCCGCGCCTCTGCCGGTGAGACCTGCGTGCTCTCTGCGGCCTGTGTCTTCCGTGTCATTGAGACGGAGAGCCACATCACAGCGGAGGTCAATACGGAGGTGGCTATCCTGCCGGCCATGGTCCTCGCCCAGCTCATGAATGAAAACCCGGACGTGGAGCGGATTGTCTATAAACAGGCCGCCCTGCAGTACTCCGGTGCCCTAAAGACCCTGCAGCAGATCGTCTTTTTCAGCCTGGAGAAGCGTCTGGCTCTGTTCCTGCGGGAGGAGAGCATTCAACAGAATGCGGCGGTCTTCTCTGCCACGCACGAGCAGATTGCCCGGTACATCGGATCCTCGAGAGAGGTGGTTACCCGTATGCTGAATCAGTTCTCCAACCGGGGGATTGTTGCCTTGGGCCGCGGCACAGTCACCGTGCTGGACCCTGATGCCCTGGAGGATATCCTTCTGTAAGTATATATATGTGAATAGATAAACAGGAGCACGGATGCCCGTGCTCCTGTTTGTTGCCTTTATGATTGATTAGAAATACAAATCGCCGCTGCGGCCACCCTCACCGGAGAGGTCCTTAATGTCAACGAAGTAGGGGGCCACCACAAAAACGCTGGAGGCGATCTTCATAATATGGCCATCCTCGGAGAAAACAACGCCGGAGATAAAGTCCAGCAGACGGCGGGCCACATCGTGCTCGGTCTTGCTCAGGTTCAGAACCACGAGCTTCATGTCGCGCAGATGGTCTGCCACGCGGGAGGCGTCTTTATATTCCTGGGGTTCTACCACCACAACGCGCATGTCTGCGACGCTGTGGATGGGCTGAAGACCCTGATCGTCCCAATCTTCCTCGTCATCGTAGACATAGTCGTCTTCGTACTCGTCGTACAGATCTTCATCTGTGGACTTCCGTCTCAGTGCGCTAAACAGTCCCATGTGATGATACCTCCTCTAACTCTTTTCCCTTTTCAATATATCAATAAATCCCCTAATCTTGTCGTCCTTAAATACGGACAAGAAATGCCAATTTCAGCATTTTTAACATAATACTACATGTGGGGGGGAATTTCAATAGATTTTACGAATATTTTGTGGGGGAAGAGAAAAAAACTTCTATATATTGATACCGTTCTGTAACTATTTAAGTGCGAAAAGAAGAAAATGAAGGGGAAAAGAGCGTAATTACGCCTATAGGCCGTACTCCTCCAGGTATCGCATCAGGTCCTCTTCGTCTTTATCGTCCAGCCCGTGGGAGTTGGCGAGGAATTCCATGTGGTGGGTAAGCTCATGGGAGAGGGTGAGATAGAGCTCCTCCTGCCAGGTCTCCTCATCCCAATCCTCCCGGCGGGCGGAGTTGAGGAAGGAACCGTAGTAGAGGCTGATGGACTGCCCCAGATATGGGTCCGTAATGTACTCCCCCATAAAGAACATCTCTCCCGGTGGAAAGAGTGGGTCCTCCTTGGCCTCCTGCTCCAGGATGATGCCGCCGTTTAGTTCGGTGAACAGCGCAGGGGGGAACTGATCTGCAATCTCGTCCAGCAGATCCGCCACTTGCTCAAAGGTGTATTCCATAGTATACCCTCCCGTCTTTCCCTCATTTTACAATAGACGGGCTCCTTCTGCAAGGGGAAAAGAAACAGGCCGCCCGCTACAGGCGGCCTGTAGACGCTGGAATCACTTGACGGTAGTGCCCCGGATGTTTGCGTTTCGCACAAGGAGCCAAGAGAGAATGGCAGCGACGGCAGTGACCGCCAGGAACAAGCCTGTCAGGACCCAAGAGGAGGCCTGAAAAGCGGTGGACAGAGCGTCCATTGCGTGCTTTGCAGGGGTGTAAGTCTCGTAGAGGCGGGTGAGGATGTAGGGGATGGCAATCTCCAGCGCGATGAAGGTGGTCACGGCGATGATTGTGCCGATGGTATTCAGCCGCCAAAACAGGAAGGAGAAGAAGCAGCCGACCGCCCAGGCGGCAAGAATGAAGGAGGCCGCGAAGACCAAGGAGCCAAAATGCTGTCCCACTGTCAGGACGGTGGAGCCATCCCGGAAAATCAGAACATACAGGTCGGTGGTGTTTGCACCGGAGAAGCCATCCAACACCTGAGAAAAGATGAGGAGGAGCTCCTGCAGGATGGCCAGAAACAGGGAGACGACGACCGCACTGAGGAGGGAGGCCAGGAAGGTCGTCCGCCGGCCCACCCCAAGCTGAATGCCCACCCGCATATCGTTGCGGGAGTTTAAAATGCCGTATACGAACAGAAAAATCACGAAGATCGTGGAGAAGCCGTTGATGGTGACCATGGTGGCCGAGGAGTCATCCGCCTGGAAAGCCAGGAGGTTGATGGCTGCCATCGTCAAGAGGTCCACGATGAGGATGATGGCAATGCCGGGGAGGTACTCCCGCAGCTGGTGTTTCATGGAGGGTTTCAGATACATGGTCATTGGGTACCTACCTTTCTTTCGTGGGCGGTGTCCTCTGCCTCCTGCAGGCTGATGAAGTAGTCCTGCAGGCTCATCCGGCTGCACTCCAGGCCCACAGGGAGGGA
>JABUSR010000223.1 GCA_021442645.1 Ruminiclostridium sp. | reverse complement strand
GTGGTGATGACCTCCGCGCCCGGCCCAAGGCCTGAAGTCTCCTCATAGACCTGGATGGAGGCGGAGTCGCCATCCATATTCAGGATCTCGCCGATCAGTCTCTGCTCGCCGACGCGGACCACGTCAGACATGTTGGCGTCTGACAGGCCCACGGCCACGACCAGCGGCCCGGAAACCTTCACGATTCTGCCGTTGCTCATTGGTGGTTTCCCTTCTTTCTTAAGGATTTGCTTTAAGGTTCGCCTACCGAATCTCAGTGTGAGGGGGCAGGCGGCCTGCAATATCATATATGGACTCAGAGAATGTCTGCGCCGATGGCGCGGGTCACGGCTTTGGTGATGTTGTCCTGGCCAATGCCCAGGGATCCTTCCTTGCCGGGGATGAGGATGATGGCCGGGGTAAGGGCATCCTTATACCGATCCAGTTCGTCCTGCATCTGAGAGCCCAACTGCTCTGTAATATACAGAATCGCGCAGTTCTCTTTAGCCAAGGTGCGGAGCGTGGTCTTTGCGGTCTCCACATCCTCAATGGGGTAGACGTCCAGCCCGAGGGCCTTAAAGCCCAGTACGCTTTCACTGTCTCCCATCACTGCAATTTTATACATAGGGTTCACGCAGCCTTTCCCGAATGGTTTGCGCCGGAAGCCCGGCCAGCAGGCCTGTCAGCAGGATGCGGACTGTGGTGAGCTCAGACTCCTTTGCGGTGAGGTAGCTGACCACAGGTGCCTCTCCGATGATAGTGTACCTGGCGCTCTTAGAAAACGTGATGATAGCATCATCGCACAGCTTTTCGAACTCAGTCAGCTGGCGGCCGAAGGACGCCGTAACACCAGCCTCTGCCGCTTCCTTTAGAGGGGAGTTAGCGTAAATATCGGGGGAGAAGGTCCCGGCGCCTACGGCGCCTGTAATCCGCTCCGGGTCAATACTGCCGCCAGATAGAAGAATCCCCTTCAAGAAATCTGCATTTTTCCCCATCCGGAGGGTTCGTACCATACTCTTCAGGTTGATTGCGTCTACATTCAGCCGGATGTACTCCTGCAGGAAGCGGGATTCCAATTCTCTGGCCAGGGTCTGCATATCATTGTAGCAGGCCTGATCCAGCAGGGAATCTGCCAGCTGGGGGTTCCGGGTGCTGCCTAAGGTATCTCTGGCCTGGGCAATGCTCACGGACAGGGAGCCAGGCAGACCGGCCAGTTCCGAAGAACGGACCCGTGCGGCCAAATCGTCTGCCGGGACCCGCCCCAAATCCAAGAGAAGGTTGTTGGCATCTGTGCCCAGAGCCTCGCTCTTCAGCAGGACCTTGGCGTTGTGATAATCGTATTTGACACGGAAAACGTCGATGAGACCTTTTTCCGGTGCGTATAGATAGAGCTCTTCCAGGACCTCCTGTCGGGTGGTGGCCAGCATCTGGTCAATCCCGCTGAGGGTCACATGTTCCAGTTCCGGGTACTTGCACTCCACCAGAACTTTGGCGGCGTCCTCCACCGTGGCGGCCTCCAGCATCCGCTCTATCCGCTCATGGGAGAGCATGCTTCTTTCCAGTGCGCTCACCCTAGTCGCTAAAAATAGATAGTCCGTATCTATGGTGTGATTCAAAAGGCTTCGCCTCCTTTATTCGCCGGATTGCAGGGAGTAGGGGTGAGGACGGTCATTGGAACAGAACCTTGCTGACCACACCGGTCATCTCGCCCCGCTGAAGCCTGACAAGGGTCTCCAGCGCACAGTTGACTTCCACAGCGCCGTTACTCACCAGAAGACCGCCCTGAATGCCGCGGGTCTCAGGAGAGAACGTCAGCCCGCCATTTTTGCCGCCGGCAGCCAGAAGCTCGTTGGCACGGGCAGTGACTGCTTCGCCGCAGCGAGCCAGGTCATTGGCGTTGAAGAGGAGAACCTCCTCGCCGGTCTCTGCTGCCTCTGCGGCCAGGCTTGCCAGGAGCTCCGTGTACTCAGCTACGGGTAGGTTCAGGAGCTTTTCAAAGGCCAGGTCAAAGGACCGGTCCAGAATCTCCTGCTTGGCGGCGAGCATCTGCTTGCCGGCCTCGATTTGGGCGGCGCTAATCAGGTTGCGGCCGCGTTCCTGGGCGTTGTGTTCGCCCCTGGACAGAATGTCAGCCGTTTCCTTTTTTGCGCGGGCCTCATAGTCGGCCTTAATGGACTGTGCCTGCTCCTCTGCCTGGGATAGGATGCGGTCAATCTCTCCCTGGGCGTCCTGAAGGAGCTTGCCGGTAATGTTTTCAATTCCAGTCATTGTTGTGTCCTTCCCGCCTTTCTTTCAGCGTAGCGATCGATCATTTCACGAACAACAGCATCAGGAAGGATGCCAGCAGACAGAGGATCGCGTAGAACTCGACCATGATGGCCAGGATGATGCCCTTGGACATCTGGTCAGGCCGTCTTACAATCAACGAACAGGCGGATGCGGCGCATCGTCCTTGTGCGTAAGCAGTAATCATGCCGCCGATGCCGATGGGCATGCAGCAGAAGCAGTAGCCGATGCCCTGTGCGAAGGTCATTGTCATGGGATCGCCACCGATGACGCCCCACTGGAACAGAGCGTAGAACCAGACTACCAAACCGTACAGGCCCTGGGTACCGGGCAGAATCTGCAGGATCAGACAGGATGCGAACTTGCTGGGGTCCTCGCTCAGGACGCCAGCGGCGGCCTCACCGACGACACCGAGACCTTTACCGGAACCAGCGCAGGCCATACCAACGGCCAGGGAAGCGCCGACGACAGCAACATAAATACCGCCGGTTTCAAAAAACTGCTGAATGAAATCCATCTTACGATTCCTCCTCCTTGATGTCTACATATTTTGTATCGTATTTCAGCGGGCGGAATGGGATGCCGCCCTCAACATAGAACTTATTGAAGTACTCGATGTACTGCAGTCTGGCTGCATGGACATAGGTACCGATGAGGTTAATGGCGATATTGAAGCCATTGCCCAGGATGGCGACGATGATGAACAGGACCAGCTTGTGGGGAAGTGCGCCCAGGGTGTTGAACACCTGCGCCACAACCGTGGTGGCCAGCATCAGTGCCATCAGACGGGAGTAGGACAGCACATCCGAGAGCCAGCTGGTGATGTCATAAAGAGAGGCTACACCACCGAACAGCTTCTTTACAATGCCGTCCTTCTTGCGCCCCTGGGTGAGGATCAGAGCTACAGCACCTGCGATGAGCAGGTAGGGGTTGCCGTTCAGGACGATGAGAGCGATGCCGCCGAAGACGATCCACCAGGGAACCACGTCCAGCAGAGCGTCTACGCCGCTGCCATCCCGGAAGCCCATATAAATATGGATGCACTGACCCATGACCAGGTGCACAGCACCCAGGGCCAGGGAGACAATCAGGATGGTCATGGGATCCTGAACGGGGTTAATCACCAGGCCGTTGCAGAAGGCCTCCAGCCAGTGGGGCATGGCTGCGCCGCCGGTGAAGTTATCAAAGAAGACCACCAGCAGGTTGCCGAAGAAACCGCCGGTGATAAACCCAAAGAACGAAATCGAGGCACCCAACCATTGACCAAGGCTGAACATATAGCCGATAGTGCCCTTGGGCTTGAACACATGGGAGATGACCGCCGCCACAATCCAGATAATCAGACCGTAACCCAGGTCGCCGAACATGAACCCGTAGAAGAGAACATACCAGAAAAAAATCAGCGGGTTGGGATCGATGCCGCCGTGGTAGGCAGGCAGAGAGTACATCTCTGTGACCATGTTTATGCCCCGCATCCACTTGGGATTCTTCAGCTGGGTGGGGGGCGTCTCCTCCCGCTCGGGATCGGCCGTCTGATAGGCACAGGTGAAGCCCTTCAGAAGGTTCTGAAGCTCCGGCAGCTTATCAGCCGGGAGCCAGCCCTCAGCAAAGAAAATCTTGCCGTTGGTCAGGAACCGTTCTGCAACCGTCTGCTTGCTGATCTCCTGCTCGACCCGGTCCAGACAGACCTGAAGGTCTACCTTGCGGTCGAGTTGTGCGGCGATTAGAGATTCCTGCTCTTTCCGTGCGGCCTCAAGTTGTGCGATTTCAGCCTGGAGCCGATTAATGTTTTCTTTCGGCGTCCCGGAGAGATCCTTGAAGCGGTCCACATGGAAGGAATGGGGGCGGAGGGCCTCCAGAGCCTGGGACGATGCGCTCTTGTGCGCTACCAGGAGGTAGTACTGCAGGTCCTTGTCAGCGGAGACCTGCGTGAGCTGAGCGAGGTCTGTGGCCTGAGCCAGGTCTGCTTGCATGGCGGAGAGTTCCGTTCCTGCAGGGCAGTCACCCAGGTACCACTGAACATGTTCGCTCTCCCAAGTGTCCATAGGGATGTCCAGGCTGGCCCAGGGCTGAAGGCCAATGAGGTCAGCGTTAAGCTTGTTGACCGAGGCGTAAATCTGTTCGATTTCCCTGGTGCATGCCTGGATTTCAGCGGCGCATTCCAGAGCAGAGGACTTTTTATCGGGGTCCCAGAAGGCCTTCTCCGAAATGCCGGAGCGCTTGATAAAGAGCCCGTCCTTCGCGGAGGCGTACTTCTTCAGGGATGCTAAAGCTGCTATCAGGGAGCTGGCCTCACCCTTGGCTGTAGAGAGGGTGGAGGTGTCACGCTTGACCAGAGACATCCACTTGGGATCGGTCAGTTTCTCCTCCGGCTCGGAAATCTCTACGCAGCCCAGGCGGAGTAGCTGATCCAGAAGAGTTTCCCGCTCTTCTGCCAGGCCGATGACCTGGAGTCGTTTCATTTTAACAATGGACATCAGCGGCTCACGACCCTTCTAACAATCAGCTCTGCCGCTTCCGCCAGGTGGGCTTCCGCTTGTTCCTTCAGAGATCGGCATTTTTCATCCGTCTCTCTCTGTATGGCCTGCGCTTGCTCCTCAGCTTTTTGTTCTGCTTCGGTTTGCATGGCCTTCGCCTGTGATTCTGCCTGGGCGCGAGCCGTTTGCACAAGCTCGTCTCCGGCCCGTTCCGCCTCGGCAATCGTTTTCTTCGCAGCTTGTTCCGCTTCCGCGATTTGCCTGGCGGACTGCTGTTCCGCTTCCGTTACTTTCTGAATTGCTTCTAAAGACATATTCCCACCGCCTTTCCGTCTGTGGACGCACTGCCGAAACAGTGTTCACAACAGGTATTTGCAATCATTTTATCGTAAATATGCAGAAATTGCAACATGTTTTTTAAATAAAAACAAAACCAATAAAGAGGTTATGGAATAATAAGGAAATCTAATTTGTATACTCATATAAAAGCTGTGGGGGAGGAGATAGATGGTTTAAGACAAAAATAACAACGAGTGTTCCGGGTTGTATTTTGAGAGAGGGGATAGAGGACAAAAAAGGAGCCCCACTTCAGGATGAATTTTGTAAAAAGAGATAAGAAAGTAAAGAAAACAAAGTGAAAGAAATGATTTTGTTCGTGAAGGAAAGATGGTTGTTCCTTGCATTTCTGTGCCCTGGAAATGCTGGGGAGAAGAAGGAAGTCTATGACATCTGCAACATTTTTTATTAATTATTAGAGAAATATATTTCTTTTGCGCTCCATGGGGGCAAAACACTGCGACCAGGCTGCCAGCGGTGAGGAGAAGAGAAGGCAAATACCAGAATATCGGCCTTCCAACGCAGGGAAGATACCCTGCATCGGAAGGCCGATGATTGGATTGATTTTTATACTGAAATCCGATTAAAACAAGACAAGAATTGGATTGTTTTAATAGCCTCCGCAGAGGCGTCGATTTCGTATGAGACGCCTTTTGAAGCATCA
>JABUSR010000169.1 GCA_021442645.1 Ruminiclostridium sp. | reverse complement strand
CCTCCGCAGAGGCGTCGATTTCGTATGAGACGCCTTTTGAAGCATCAACCGCCCTTTGATCGGCTCTTAGATGCTTCAAAAGCACTGATTAAAACTGTCTATTTTTAATCAGCTTTGCGTATCAGTCGCCCAGGACCAGACTGAGGTCGCCGTCCGGGGTGATATTGATCTTCATCTTCCGCAGATACCGCTCGTAGTAATTGCTCCGTTCCTTTTCGGTCATGCTCACCCAGGTGCTGTGGATGGCCTCGTCCAAAAGAGACTGCACATTGAACTGCACTGCGGCGTCCAGGTGGTCCTGGATGTATTTGCTGACGGCGATTGTCTTGATGGTATAGCTGGCGCCGGTATAGAAATCGTCCAGGTAGCAGTAATGGATGCCGCGCTCGTCCAGGGCCTGCTTGATGTCCCTGCCGCACTTTTCACTCTCGACCAGGACGAGGAACTGAACGTCGGAGAGGGTTTGGATCAGGGCCCAGTAGTCGCTGTCACTGGAGACAAGAATCACGGAGTCCACATCGTTTTTATATACCTCTCTGCAGGTGTTGGTGGCGAGGGCCATATCCACCTGAGACTTCTTCTCATTGAGGCGGGGAACCACCACGCGCTCAATGGGGAAGGCCGCCACCTCTGCCAGGACCTGCCAGCCGGAGGTGGTGTACTCACTATCGAACAGCAGGACCTTCTGAATTTTAGACAGGTCAGTCCTGGAGAGGCTGCTGAGGGCCGCTGCGAGCCGGATGGGGTCGGAATTTTCGCAGTCCACCACTACGATGGCCCTGCTGCTGTTCTCGATGAAGGTGGTGATATTGTCCAGGACGATGTTGCCAACATCCTTTACCAGGCTTTCATCGGCAAAGTAGTCCTCGTGGGCTTCGTACAGCAAGCGCACGAATTTTTCATCGCAGTACAGGATGTTGCCGTCAGTCTCTCCCGGCCAGTTCATGTAGCACTGGTAGGGGAAGCGGTTCCTGTCTTTGTTGTACTCTGCGCCGGCGGTCTTCAGACCGTCTACCTTCAGACCGTTGGGCATCAGGAAGAGGGGCTTGATATATTCCCAATTAATCCAATCCGGGAAGAGGGGCTTGCAGTTGCCGATGCGGTTACTCAGCTCTTTGTTGATTGCAATCAGGTACTGGTCGATGTCCGGCTTGCTTTTAATCAGGGAGATTCCATCCGCAGCCAATTCTTCCACGGCTTCCGAGGGGATGAGATCGGGCAGAGAGCCAAGGTTTTTCAGATTATAATAGAACTCCTGGCGGATTTTCGTGTAATTTCGTTCCAGTGCGGTGCGGATCCGGCAGAGGTTCCGGACGATGCGGGCATTTTTGTTCTGGCGGAGGGATTCGTAGAAGTCCATCTTCGGCGGCTCGTGCTCGTTTTCAAAGTGGCGTTTCTCGACGCCGATCAGGTAAGCTACCAGAGATACGATGTTGTACTTGGCGTTAAAGAAATCGGTGTAGTTTCTGGGGGCAGCTTCCTGCCCGGGGGGCATGGTTTCAAAATATTCAGCAATCGACATGGTATCATTCCTCCTATGGTTTTCTGCCTCTATTCTACCATGCAGACGGGCTGTCGTAAAGGCAATTGCGTTAAGTATTACCCATCCGGGTGCACAGGGCCGGGGGATCAGGCGCCGGAACAGACGACAGTTCCTGCAGATTTGCAATTCCTGCATAGAAAATTGCAGAGGGATGTGGTATGATATCATTACATGAAGCGACCACAGGATAGGAGGTGGAGGAGCATGACCGGACGAAAGAAAACGATCTCCGGTATGGATATGGCAGTGGGCCTGCTTATCCTTGCCGCTTTTCTCTGCCGTGTGTCGATGCTGTATGACTGCCCTTTCTATGTTGAGCTCGGCTTTCTTCGCTCGGCGATTCATATTGCCATCCCTGTCGGCTGGTGCTTTTCTGTATCCCGCCGCGTGGTACAGCCCCAGGCGCGCCGGCAGATCATGATGGCAGCCATGCTCATGGTGTTTTGGACCGTTGTCCGCACGATTAAATACAACTTTGTGGAGGACCCGCTTGTTACTCACTGGCTGTGGTACCTGTTCTATGTGCCGTATATTCTGATCCCCACGCTCAGCATATTCGTCTCGGAAGCCATCTGCAAACCGGAAACGCATCGGACCCCCAAACGCATGCTGTTCCTGTTCGTTCCCGCCCTTGTCCTTCTGGCCCTGGTGCTGACCAATGATCTGCATCAGCTGGTATTTACCTTCCCGGCAGGTGGGCCCAAATATCCCACGGATGGATATGGGTACGGGACCGCCTATTACTGTGTGGTCGCCTGGGTGTTTTTCTGCGCCGTACTGACCTTTGTCGTGATTTTCCGAAAGAGCAGGATTCCGGGGGCAAAGAAACGCATCCTGATTCCATTGTCTCTCCTGTTTCTGCTTATTGTCTATTCCGTGCTGTATGCGTTGTATGTCCCGTTTATCAAGGTGTGGCTCAACGATATGTCGGCCGTGTTCTGCCTGTTGCTTATGGCCATGTTTGAGAGCTTCTTCCGCCTGAATCTTATCCATACCAACACCCATTACAACGAGCTGTTCCGGAGGTCCTCCACCCCTGCCTGCATTGTGGATACGGAATACCGGGAGCTGAGCCGTTCGGAGGACTATCTGGAGATCCCAATCCATGACATGCAAAGGGCTGAAACAGCGCCCGTGATCCTACAGGACAAGATTCGCATCTCCACCGCCCCAATCAAGCAGGGCCATGTGCTCTGGGAGGAGGATATTACCGAACTTCTGGAACAGATCCGGGACCTTGAGGATATACAGGAACGGCTGGAAGACTCGAACGTGGTGGCGGCGGAGGAATACAGGACCCGACTCAGACAACGCCAGCTTATCGAGCGGAACCGCATGTACGATAAGATGCAGGCGCAGACAGAGCGGCAGGTGCTGGAGCTCCGGTCGCTTGTGGACAGGCTTGCAGGTGGGCCCGATGCAGCAGAGGAAAAGAGGCTGCTGCTGAAGCTCGGGGTGCTCGGGGCCTATATTAAGCGGCGAAACAACCTGATTTTTCTGGCGGAAAACCAGGATAGACTGGCTGCGTCCGAGCTGATGTACTGCATACGGGAGTCCCTTCAAAATCTGCCTGTATTTGATGTTTCTGCCGACCAGTATTTTGCCCTGGACGGAGACCTGCCCTTTGACGGAATTGTCCTTCTGTATGACGCCTTTGAGCAAACGCTGGAGGCAGCCCTTGGCGCCATGACCGCCATATTTGTTTCGGTTACGGCGGAAGAGGACAGGGCGGTGTTGACTGTCCGCCTGTGTGCGGACACGGAGCTGACGACATTGAAAGAGTGCGGGCTGCAAACCGTCCGGGAGGAGCCCGGGGAATGGATCATCACAGTATCTACACCCAGGCATGGAGGTGCTGAACGATGAAACACAGGAGACATGCGGTTGCCGGTGCCATAAAGGAGGCCTTTGACAACCTCCCCAGCGGCATCTGCTTCTTCGACCGCAAGGGCCTGCTTGTGCTGTGCAACCGCAGAATGTACGCCCTTGCCTTCGACATTATGGGGAGAGACCTGCAGCTTCTCTCCGAACTGCAGGAGGCAATGGCGGTGCTGCCGGAGAATTCTGCGGCAGAAAAGGACGGCGAGCTGTTTCTGGTTCCGGATGGGACCGCCTGGAAGATTACGCAAAGCGAGGTCTGCGGGGAAGACGGGAAGCGCTATACCCAGGTGGTTGCGGCAGATGTGACAGAACTGCACCGCAACTCCGTGGAGCTGGCAGAGAACAACAGAAAACTGGAGGCCATTGCCGAGCGCCTTCGGCAGATTACGAAGAATGTCGCGTCCATTGCTCGTGAGGAGGAAATCCTTGCTATGAAGATGCGGGTCCATGACGAGCTGGGGGAAAGCCTGCTGGCCCTGCGGACCTATTGCCTGCATGGGTTCCCGGCAGAGAAACGGGGGGACCTGATTGACGGATGGTCGGAAAGCATCCGCCTGCTGCAGGACGGCATCGAAAAAACAGACGAGTCCGATTCCTATGAAGAACTGTTCGAAATTGCGGCCTCCGTGGGGATCGCCATCCGGCAGACCGGGCGCCTTCCCCAAGATACGGAGACAGTGCGGCTGATGACGGCGGCGGTCCGGGAGTGTGTTACCAATGCCGTCCGCCATGCGGAAGCCACGGAAATGTATGTGGTATTTGTGGATGCGGGGGCTTCCTCAGAGGTGCACATTACCAACAACGGGAAAATTCCTGCGGGCGATATCATCGAAGGGGGCGGACTTTCCTCCCTTCGCCGCAGGATAGAAAATGCCGGCGGGGCGATGACCGTCCGGTCCAGACCGGACTTCGGGCTGATTATCCGCCTGCCGTCGGATATGGCGGAAGGAAAGGGGAGAAGGGTATGACAGACGTACTGATCGTAGACGACGAGCGCATGGTGCAGGAACTGTTTGCACACTATATTGCCTCAGCCGCAGACCGGTACCGCCTCGTGGGAACGGTGAGAGACGCCTCCAATGCTGTGGTTGCCTGTCTGTCTTCAAACGTTGACCTGGTGCTGATGGATATATGCACAGCAAATAACGAGAGCGGAATCGCAGCGGCTTCCGCCATCAAGCAGAAATGCCCCCACATCAAGATTATTATGGTTACCTCAGCGCCGGAGGTCAGCTTCCTGCGCAAGTCCAGAGAGGCCGGGGCAGACAGCTTCTGGTACAAAGAGGTCAGCCCGGAGCAGCTCATCACCGTGATGGACAGGACTATGGCGGGGGAGCATATCTACCCGGATGATACCCCGACGGTCCCCATGGGAGAAGCAGACAGCAAGGAGTTTACGGAGACAGAGCTGCGGGTCCTGTCTTACATCGTACAGGGCAAGTCCATCAATGAGATCTCCCAAATCATGCAGGTGGAATACGAGACCACCCGCACCCATATCAAGCATTTGAAAGAAAAAACCGGAGCGGCCTCCGTGACGGCACTCTGTGCGCTGGCCGTGCGGACGCGGCTCATCATGCCGGAATACTGACACGCCATACATAAAAGTTGATTGGAAGACTGTACAGCAAGCTGCCTCTAAAAAATATGCTCTCGGTGTATCATCACCGGGAGCATATTTGTTCTCATGGATTAAATCATCCAAATCGGGACGATGTAATTCTCGCTGTTGATCGCGGAAAGCTTCGGACGCATACACAATATCGCACCGTTTCCGCGGGGAACAGACGCCTTGTCCAAATGCGTGAAGGCGCTGATCAGTTCATTGCCGGGATTTACAGATCGCTTGATCTCCAGCGGATGCAGTTTGCCGTCACTCTCTATGACCATGTCGATCTCGTTGCTGTTGCTGTCACGGTAATACCAGAGCAGACACTCCTTGGCGTTGTTGTGATAGGATTTCAAAACCTCAGAAACCACATAGTTCTCCAAGATCGCACCGTTGATCGCACCGTTGGCAAGAATCTCCGGCGAGGAATAGCGGGTCAGATAGGCCACCAGGCCTGTGTCAAAAAAGTACATCTTGGGTGTCTTGACCGTCCTCTTCAGCAGATTGTTGGAGTAAGGACGCAGGTAAAAAATCACATCGGACTTTTCAAGGACCTGAAGCCACCGCTTGGCGGTGTCATCCGACACACCCACATCCCGGGCAATGTCATGAACATTCAACATTTGTCCGGCACGACAGGCGGCAGCCCGCACGAAATCCAGGAACAGCAACGGGTCCGAAAGCTGCACCTGATCCTTGACATCGCGGTCGATATACGTT
>JABUSR010000276.1 GCA_021442645.1 Ruminiclostridium sp. | reverse complement strand
CCGGGAAACACGCCGATGTGACGGTCTCCCCGGTGACCTGCCCAGGCATGACCTTTGACGATATCGCCGGGCACCCCAACCAGTCCGCCGTAGAGGCCCTGGCCGCCCGGGGAATCATCACCGGAACCGGTTCCGGTGCCTTCGAACCGAAGGGCACCCTGACCCGGTCCCAGTTCGCTGCCATCGTGGTACGGGGACTGGGGCTGCCCCAGGGTCTCTCCTCTCCCTTCACCGATGTACCCGCCGGGAGCTGGTTCGCTCCCTATGTGGGGGCCGCCTATGCCTATGGTATCGTCAACGGCCGCTCTCCCACCGTTTTTGACCCCAACGGCGTCATTACCCGCCAGGAGGCCGCCGTGATGGTGGCCCGGGCTGCAAAGCTCTGTGGGCTGGACACCCAGCTGGACAACGCCGCTGTCCGGGATATCCTGTCCCAGTTTGCCGACTATACCTCCGTCGGCAGCTGGGCCCGGCCGGGGCTGGCCTTCTGCTATCGGCAGGGCATCCTGGCGGACAGTGCCCTGACCATTGGGCCTAATGTCCCCACCCTCCGGTGCGAGATCGCCCAGATGCTGTATGACCTCCTGGGCTGCGCCAATCTTCTCTGACAGAATAGGAGCACGCCATGAAACGGAATCTGTTCCAAGCAAAAACGATCCTGCCCATTCTGGGGGTCCTCCTGGTCCTGGCAGTGGCTTTCCGGTACGGCGGGGAGGTCCTCCCTGCGGAACCCTCCACCCAGGCCGCAGCCGCTGAGGCCATCCAAACGGAACCTGCTCCGGAGGCCGTCCAAGACCCTGCAGACGAATCTGTGTCCCAGGAGGCCCCCGGCGAAACATCGACGGAGGCCGTACCGGAGAGCCGTCCCGGCGGCGCACAGGGAGACATGACCGCTCAGGAGAAGAAAGACTCCGCCCAGGCCTTGGTCGGAGGGACAACTGCCTCTCAAGAGACCGGGAATACGGCCTGGTCCTCCCTGCAGGGGATGCCCATCGATCCGGCCACGGGAGAGGACCCCTACGGCACCCAGCCGGTGCCCGAGGGCCGACCTGTGCCTACCGAAGCTCTCACCTGTACCCTCACGATCCGATGTGACTCCATTCTGGCCCACATGGACTGGCTCCCCCCGGAAAAGACCTCTCTGGTCCCGGCTGACGGGTTTCTCTTCCCCACTACCACCGTCACCTTTTATGAGGGGGAGAGCGTCTTCCATGTGCTCAGGCGGGAGATGAAGAAGGCCGGTATCCACCTGGAATTCACCAACGCGCCCGGATACAACTCAGCCTACATCGAAGGCATCGGCAACCTGTACGAGTACGACTGCGGCGAGCTGTCCGGCTGGGTCTACCGGGTCAATGACTGGTTCCCCAACTACGGCTGCGGCCGGTATGCCCTGCAAAACGGGGACGATATCCAGTGGCTCTACACCTGCGACCTGGGCCTGGACGTGGGCCGCCAGGTCTCCTGACGGATTTGGAAAGGACGTGATTCCCCTGACCCGCCCTGACCCCTTTTCCCAGTGCCATCCCGGGGTGAACGCCCTCTACTTCGCCCTGGTGCCGGTCTTCACCATGTTTTTTCTTCACCCGGTAAGCCTTGCTATCTCCCTGGTGTCCGCCCTGACCTATACCTGGCTCCTCCGGGGAGGGCGTGGACTGGCCCGGAGTCTTGCCATGGCCCTGCCGGTCTTCCTGCTGGCGGCGGTGATCAACCCCGCCTTCAACCACCGGGGTGTCACCATCCTGGCCTACCTGCCCTCGGGAAATCCCCTGACCCTGGAGAGTCTCCTCTACGGTCTGGCCGCTACAGCCATGCTGGCCGCTGTTCTTCTGTGGTTTTCCTGCTGCACCCGAGTGATGACGGCGGACAAGTTCGTCTATCTCTTCGGCCGGGTGGTCCCCTCTCTGGGCCTGATCCTCAGCATGACCCTCCGGTTCATCCCCCGGTTCACCCGAAGGTTCCGAACCGTGGCCCGGGTCCAGAAATCACTAGGGCGGGATACGGCAGAGGGCACACCCCTTCGACGCCTCCGCCGGAGCATCACCATCCTGTCCATCATCATCATGTGGAGTCTGGAGGACGCCATTGACACCGCCGATTCCATGAAAGGCCGGGGCTACGGTCTGCCGGGCCGGACGGCCTTCTCACTCTACCGGCTGGACAGCCGGGACCGGGTCCTTCTGCTCTGGCTGCTTCTCTGCGGTCTCTACATCGGCAGTGGCTGGATTGCAGGGGGCTTCACCTGGCAATACTACCCCACGGTAGGCGGAGCCCTTGCCGCCCCCTTCCCCCTGAGTCTCCAACTCACCTATCTCGCCCTGTGCATGACCCCCGTGATCCTCTTCGGAAAGGAGGTGCGGACATGGAATTGCTTACCCTCCAGGCCCTGACCTTTACCTATCCCAACGCCCTGGCCCCTGCTCTGGATTCACTTGATCTAACCCTGCTGCCGGGGGATTTCTGCGTTCTCTGTGGCCCCTCCGGCTGCGGCAAGACCACCCTCCTGCGCCAGCTCAAGCCCGCCCTGGCCCCCCATGGGACCCGAACCGGACAGATCCTCTTCCAGGGCCAGCCCCTGGATTCCCTAAGCCCCCGCACCCAGGCGGGGGCCATTGGCTTTGTCCAACAGGACCCTGAATCCCAACTGGTCACGGACAATGTCTGGCATGAGTTGGCCTTTGGGCTGGAGAGTTTGGGGACCGATACCCCCACCATCCGCCGCCGAGTAGCGGAGATGGCTTCCTTCTTCGGCATCCAGACCTGGTTTCATCGGGATACCGCTGACCTGTCCGGCGGACAGAAGCAGCTTTTGAATCTGGCCGCTGTTATGACGCTGGATCCCGACCTTCTCGTTTTGGATGAACCCCTCAGCCAGTTGGATCCCATTGCCGCCGGAGAGTTCCTCTCTGTTCTCCAGCGGCTCAACCGGGAACTGGGAACCACCATCCTCCTCACAGAGCACCGGCTGGATGAGGTCCTTCCCCTGGCCAGCCGGGTGGTTGTAATGGACCGGGGACGCACCCTCTGCCAGGGCACTCCTGACCAGGCGGCCCAGGCCCTGCGGGCCCTGGATCACCCCATGTTCCTGGCCATGCCCGCCCCCGCGAGGGTGTGGGCGGCCACCGAGAGCACAGCCCCCTGCCCCATCACTGTCCGGGCAGGCCGGGACTGGCTGGCAGACTATGCGGCCGGACATCCGCTCTCACCCCTGCCTCCTGAGTCCCCGCAGGATCCCGCAGCCCCGTCGGTCATCACCGCCCGGGAGGTGTGGTTCCGTTACGAAAAGCACGATCCTGACATTCTCCGGAACCTGTCCCTGGAAGTAAAGCAGGGGGAACTGCTGGCCCTCGTAGGGGGCAACGGCACAGGCAAGACCACTACCCTGAAGCTCCTGGCAGGTCTGGAGTCCCCTCACCGGGGACGGCTTCAGATCGCTGGCCGGGCCGTCCTTCTCCCCCAGGAGCCCCAGGCTCTTTTTTTGAAAAAGACCCTGGAGTCCGACCTCCGGGAGGCCCTGGACGAGCGTTCCCTCTCCCCGCAGGAAGCTGAGGACCGGCTGAGACGCGTCGTCTCCCTCTGCCAACTGGGGCCCCTGCTGGACCGACACCCCTACGATCTCTCCGGCGGTGAGCGCCAGCGGGCCGCCCTAGCCAAAGTGCTGATGCTGGAGCCGGACATCCTCCTGCTGGACGAGCCCACCAAGGGTCTGGACGCAGGGTTCAAGGCCGTCTTAGGTGCCATCCTCCGGGACCTGACCCGCCGGGGCGTCACCATCCTGATGGTCAGCCACGATCTGACCTTCTGTGCCAGATACGCCCATCGCTGCGCTCTCTTCTTTGACGGTGCCGTGGTCACCCAGAGCTCCCCCCGGGAACTCTTCTCTGGCAACCGATTCTATACCACCGCCGCCAACCGGATGGCCCGGCCCCTGCTGCCCCAGGCGGTGACTGCAGAAGACCTGATTGCCGCCTGCGGCGGCCAGATCCCCCCGGATCCCAATCTGCGGCAGAACGAGTTCCCTCCCCCTCCCTCCGAGCAGCCGGAGGCCGCAGGCCCGCAGCCATCTTTCCCCATTCCCCTAAAGCGGCCGCCCCCCTCCAGGGGGTTCTTTGCGGCTTCCATTTTGATCTTCCTGCTAATCCCCCTGACCCTGTGGGCTGGTGAGTTTATCCTCAGCGGGCGGAAGTACTACTTCATTTCCCTGCTCATCCTGTTGGAGGCCATGATCCCCTTTTTTCTGCTCTTTGAGGGCCGACGGCCCCAGGCCCGAGAACTGGTTTTGGTAGCCACCCTCTGTGCCATCGGTGTGGCGGGGCGGGCTGTCCTCTTCATGCTGCCCAGCTTCAAACCGGTGCTGGCCCTGACTATCATCGCCGGGGTAGGCCTGGGCAGCGAGACCGGTTTTCTGGTTGGGGCTATGACCATGCTGGTCTCCAACCTTCTCTTCTCCCAGGGGCCATGGACCCCCTGGCAGATGTTCGCCGCCGGAATCATCGGGTTTCTGGCGGGCTCTCTCAGCAGGATTGGCCTCCTCCCCCGGAAGCGGCTTCCCCTATGCATCTTTGGGGCCCTGTCCGCCCTCCTCATCTACGGCGGCATCATGAACCCCGCTTCGGCCCTCATGTGGACCCATGAACTGAGCCGGCCCATCCTCCTGACCTACTTTGCCTCCGGCTTCCCTATGGACTGCATCCACGCCGCCGCCACCTGGCTTTTCCTGTGGCTGGCCGCGGAGCCCTTTCTGGAAAAACTGGACCGCGTCAAAGAGAAGTACGGTCTCATCTGAAGAAGAGCTCTTCGCCGGACAGTTTGACGCTCCCCGGGAAACATGGTAAACTATGCCTAAATTCCCCCGGCGGGAAGGGAGGCTGCGATATGTATCAATATCCCGACAAAAACGACGGTCTCACGGTTGACCTCATCACCCGTACGTATGACGGCGTCTACTGGGGAGAGAGCGAGACCGCTCTCTGGGACCACGTCTTTCCCCTGCTGGACGCCATGGCCGCCCCCCGCCGTCTGCTGAATCTGGGGTGCGGTATGGGCCGGCTCCTGCCGGTCTTTCTTCCCCACACAGATTCCATCCTGGGCCTGGAACCCGACAGCGAGCGGTGCGCTGCCGCACAGGCCCAGGCCGACCACAGCCGCAGCCTCTACGGCATGATGGGCGGCGACGAAGACCACCGCCACGTGCCCGTGGTGTTGTCCTCCCTGCGGCTGGACAACGCCTGGGCATCTGGGATTATGTCCGCTTCGCCTCCTTCGGGGATAATATGCTGCTGGTCAATCTGAATGACAGCAATCCGGCCGGGGCCTACCTGGAGGACCGCCGTCTCTTTGACCGAACCTATTACAACCAGAGCACCGACAAATACTTCCCCATCGCCAGCAGGACTCCCGGAGTCAACCACGGGATTCTCTTCTCCCTGGAGCTGCTCCTGGTGATGAAGATTATTACCGGGCGCGTCCTCACCCACTACGCCGCCTACGAAAAGGAAAAGGCCAAACACTTCAACAACGACCTGATGCTCACCAAGCGGTTCCGCAGCGAGCTCATCACCACACTGGATAAGATCCAGCGGCTGTCCATCTCTGAGCTTGGCGAGCTGGAGCGGGTCATGGTGGGGGGCAGCACATTGAGCCCCTCACTGAAAAAGCCAAGTACCTGCTGGAGCCCGAGCTGGACCTGATGTACAGCACCAAGATCAACCGAACGGTGAATTTCCTCACCTGCGTGGGGCTGGCCCTGACCCTGGCGGGGCTCATCCTCGGGATGCTGTGAGTATGATTCCAAGAAACAAGGAAGCCTGTCAACCAATG
>JABUSR010000024.1 GCA_021442645.1 Ruminiclostridium sp. | reverse complement strand
AAACCTTTGGTTTTTTCAAACGTGAGGGAAGCCTGATACTCAAAGCTGATTAAAAATAGGTTCTTCACGGAAAAGTGGGGGAAGACCTGACAGAAGGCAGGGAAAGGAAACGTATCAGGGAGAAGAAGTACTCCTCGTTACGGAAACCGTAGCCAATACGTTTAGCAACCTTGATTTTGTTATTAAAGCCTTCTAACCTACCGGTGCTTACAGGGAAAATTGCGTGAGCAATCAGCCCCTGTAAGCGCTTTTCTTTTAATCGCGCAAATCTCTCAAGTGCAGGAATTCCGCTGGCCTTTGCAGCTTCAAACCATGCTATCCATTTCTCCTGCGCTTCGTTTTGGTCCCTCAAATCAAACAGCTTCACCATTTCTTCTTTCATGGCGTAGCAGACCGCCAAATCATGGTGCTCGTCCAGTATCCTCTGCATATAAATCCGACCGTCATCAGACAGAGAATTGCCGTTTCTCAGCAGTGTCCATCTGAGATTTTTCAGGCGTGTGTATTCTCTGCTCTCTTCAGCAGCTTTTTCGCGCATGACCCGCTTTTCAGCCAGGTCAGCAGCTGTCGCTTTTTCTTTCCATTCTGCAGAGGATGCCTTGTGTTTTCTCGCCTCTTCCAAGCGGACCGCACCCAGAACATCTCTTCCGTATTGCGCTTGCAGGTGGTATCGGTCATACACAATCTCCACGTGAGGCATATGCCTTTTTACAACAGTGCTGTAGGATGCATTCATGTCCATGGCTACCGCCATGACTGTATTCAGAAGAGATGGGTCTGTGTTTTCAAAAAATCTTTCAAAAGCTTTGATAGTGCGTCCTTCTCCGACCCAAAGAACCTCCCCCGTGTCCAGGTCCATAACACAAGTGGCATAGCTGTGCCCTTTATGGATAGCAAACTCGTCGACAGCAAGCAACTTTGGCTTGTAGCCTGCTTCTTTTCTTTCCTGTTCTCGAGCATTCAGCTTCTCGTCTATGTATTCCGTCTGAATCTTTCGAATAGTTTCCCAGTGTATTCCGGTTACTTCCTGGATGGACTTCACTGTCATTTTTTGTTTCAGAAGAGACGCAATCCAACAGGCGGCTCTCTGGCTGATTCTTGTCCCGGGATATCTCATGGCTAGCTCTTCGTGAAAAGTGTGGCCGCAGTTCTTGCAACGGTACCTATATCCGGAGAAGAGCAGTTCCTGTTTGACTCCGGGCCAGATCGGCGCATCTCGCAGTGTATTGGTAAAAACGTCGTGGATCTGCACCGACCCATTGCATTTGGGGCATGACACTTCTTTTGTCCTGCGAGAGCTCTTGAAAACGGCAACCGACGAAGCTCCATCCTCCCTGAAGTTCAATGCTGCCGCTTCATAACCTTGACTCTCATAGATAACGTTGATATTATTGGCAAAGAGCATAGCGACTTTCTCCATTTCTGTTTGTCTCGTCAACTCACAGTATGGAACTGTTGCCATGCTCTTTCAATTTCTTTATTCAGTTTTTACCCCATGTTTCCGTGAAGAGGCATTTTTTATCTGTTATCGTTTTTATCTGGGGTCAGAAGAGGCAGGGGCGAGTTCCCGCGTATTTGGCCCTCGGGTTTCGGGCGGGTCATCTCTCCCCGACAGGAAGAACGATGGGGGAGATTCCGTGCCGCTCCGCATCTGCTCCAGGGATGTACAGCCACTGGGCGGGGCCTGAGTCTCGCATGAGGGTCTCGCAGTGCCGGAATCTGGTGAGGTAGAGGAGGGCCCAGTGAAGGTCCCCCACACACCCACCCAGGTGGACGGCGAAGACGGTTCCAGCCAGGATGCCGTACAGAGGGAAGAGGGGCCACAGCACCACGGTCAGCCCCAGAAAGAGGAGGCTGAATACCAGGAAGGGCATGAACAGAGAGAGGAGAGAGGCTTTCTTTCTTACATAGATGTTCGGCACGCCGCAGAAGGCCACGGTCAGAGAAAACCCAAAGGTCAGTTTAGCTCCGGTGAAGGCTTTGTAGGTGACACCATGGACCAGCTCGTGGAGGACGATATAGACCAGCATTATGATACAGGCGATGAATAGGGCGGGGAAGGTGTTTCGATTATCCAGAACATCCATGACGCTGAGGCCTGACGCTAGGCAGAGCAGGGGAAGAAGGATGACCACCGGGACGAAGGAGAGCACCGAATAGGCGACGATGAGTTTTTTGTCTTTTTTTGCGTCTACATATTTGACCAGCACATAGTCCGAGGGGACGGTGGTCGTGTAGTGTTTCCGGTTTTCCATGGCTGTTATGGGGTCTCTTCCAAAGGTTGGCTCTGGACTACCTGACGGGCTTTGGCTACTTCTTGGATGTAGAGCATGCTGGCCATGGAGGTGTAGGGCATGGCGTAGAGGTCCAAGGCGTTATAGGTCACCTGAGACAGGAAATACCAGGGGAGCATGGAAAGGCGGAACCGGAAGAAAGCCCCCCGGTATCCCTTTGTGCTCAGCAGACCCCGGCGGAAGGTTTCTCCCAGGGAGTACTCCGGATGAGAGGCCAGGCAATAGCGAACCGGCAGGAACAGGCTGTGGAGCCAGAAGGCAAAAACGCCTGCGGCCACAGCCAGCAGCCCGGCCAGGGACTGGATCAGAGACATCTGGTAGGTCATGTCCTTCAGGGTGGTCACGTTGGAGTAAAACAGGTAGTAAAGGTAGAGGCTGGGCAGAAGGCAGACCAAGCCTGCCAGCCGCACCCCCACTTGGAGGACAAACTCCACCACCAGGGATTTTCCCAAGCGGCCAATCTTGGTCAGCCATTGGAAGATCCCGGGGACCGTAGACTGCCCGTTCCGGAGGATGGACCAGTAGACCTCCATGGCACCCACGCGCAGGGGAGCCAGGAAGAAGAAACTGACGACGCTGACAATGAGGAACAGGGTAATCTGATGATAGGTCAGGGGAACGGCCAGGACAGTCTGGGTCAGATCCATACGGAAGAGGAGACTGAATCCGTTGTCATTGAAATAGACGCCGGTGGAGGTGTCCTTATACTGATTCAGATTGACAAGCCCGTAGGTCAGGTTGGCATCCAGCAGGAATCGGATGCCGATGGAGGCCATCAGCAGGCAGACCACAATAAGGGTGACTCTCATGGAGACCGTGTGGGACATCCTGTGCTTTGCCTGGAATTTCAGTTCTCTGCGGTGAGGAAATTGGTAGGTCATGTGAATTCCTTTCGGTTACTGGGTGGTGGTTTCCGAAGGCGTTGTGGGCTCGGGTGTGGGCGTAGGTGTGGGTTTGGGAGCAGGGGCGGAGTAACCCGGGATGCCGTACTTATAGGCATCGGCGGAGCTCACCATGACCACCTTGTCCCGACTCTTATAGACACTGGTGTCCTCCAGTTTGGTTTCAATGAGGTTGCCGTTTTCGTAGAGATTGCGGTAGGTCTTGATGGTATAGCCAGCGTAAGGTGTTACGCTTACCCGGGTGGAACCGGCAGGCAGGCTGCTATCCACCTGGTATACGGTGCTGTAGCCAGTGGTGCCCACGGTCTCATTGGTCATCTTTACGGTGATGTTATTGTGTTTGGTGCCCAGGATATTTACCGTCAGGGTACGACCGGAGACGCTGCCCTGGACCTTGATGGGGAAGGGGGTGTCGTTCTTAAAGCGGAAGTCCTTTGCCCCGTAGTAAACGGTAGCATCCATGCCGTCGGGGACGTAGCGGGTAATATAGCCGTGGGGGTAGCGTTCCACGATTTCCAGGTTGGACCGCAGGGCGGCCAGGTAGATGGTGGAGGAGCCCTGACAGACGCCGCCGCCGACCTCCTGGACGGTTTGGCCGGACACATAAGCGGGGGCGGGCAGGAAGCCGCGGCTGGCCTGTCGGCTACCCACGACACCGTTGTAGGAAAATTCCTCGCCGGGCATCACCACGGTGCCGTTAAAAATCTGGGCCGCCAGGGTGATGTTCTGAACGCGGTTGGCAGTGCCCGAGATATTGGTGGAGCAGGTGCCCAGCACGTCCTGGTAGAGCTGAGGCTCCAGGTCGGCCATGGTGACCTCGGGCTGAGTGATGATTAGGTCGATGGCCCGAGATTCACCCCAGTCCATGGCGTTGAAGGTGTCCTGGGCGACTTGGGCGTCAAAGGAAATGCCCAACTGGTCTTCCTTGAAAATGTTCTCAGCCTTGTTGAATTCAGCGTTCCGGACCTCGGTCTCCACCTGGGAGAGGACTTCGGTCAGGTCCAGTTCCTGGGGAAGGGACTGCTCCAGGTCCATGACAAACTGGGGATCAGAGGCGGCCAGTTCGACGATCTCGCCCCGGCCCATATAGTCAAAAATCTCAGCTTTGACGGACTCCCGGTTGATGAGGTTGCCCGGCTGTCCCTTGGTGAGATTAAGCTGGGTCTCACCCAGTTCCCACTGGCTTTCCACCGCAGCCTGACCGATTTGAGCATCCATCCCATCCAGGATGGTATCCAGGGCGTCACTGTCTCCGTAGGCGGGCAGGATATCGGCCCCGGCCACCAAACAGGAGAGATAGACGGCGCCGCGGGCGGGGAAGGACTTGCTGTTGCCTACTTCCCAGGCTCTGGCTACAGTGGCGGGGACATCAGTCACCACGCTGGACATGGGGACCAGAACATCTGCAGTCTTTTCGTCGGCAGACCGGACAGTAAAGTGGACACCCCGGTCGGAATCCGGGGCCTGAGCCTGGACAGCTTCGGTGATGGCGGCTTCGGCCTCTTCGCAGGTCATACCGCCCAGGTCTACATCGCCCACCATCACATTGGGGTAGATGGCCTCGCTGCCTGCAGTGGCACAGAGCCCCAGGTAGCCGCCGCCCAGGACGACCACCAGGCAGACCGCCAGGATCAGGAACTTCTTCCCGGAGGAATTCTTTTTCTTTTTGCGTTTGGGGGTTTCAGCTTGCATGGGAGACACCCTTTCTGTCCGACCAAAATACGCCGCCCTTCGACGGCAGAATAGTTAAATTATATTATATGAAAGGAAGCCGGAAAAATCAACTGTTCTGAGGCCAAGTTGACGGATTTTCAGGGATTTACATTTTGGTGAGGATCGTTATAATAGGAACTAACGATAGAATTCAGAAAGGGGTCCCCTATCATGCATATCAACACCGTATGGGCGGCGTATTTCAGTGCCACCGACAGCACAAAAAAAGTGGTCACCCAGATTGCTCAGCGGCTGGCCGTTCAGGCTGGAGTACCGCTGGCGACCTTTGATTTCACTAAGCCCCAGGTCCGCAAGGAGCCCAAGTCCTTTGCTGAGGGGGACCTGGTAGTCTTTGGAACGCCGGTCTATGCCGGCCGCGTGCCCAACCTGCTTATCAAGTACGTGGCATCCGTCCGGGGCAATGGTGCCTTGGCCGTTCCGGTGGTGTGTTACGGAAACCGGAACTATGACGACGCCCTCATGGAGCTCTGCCTCACCCTGGAGAACAACGGGTTTGCCACCTTGGGGGCAGGCGCCTTCTCCTGCCAGCACGCTTTTTCGCAGACTCAGGGAGCTGGGCGCCCAGACGTCAGCGACCTGACCATTGCCTCCGGCTTTGCTGACCGGGTGTGGCACAAGGGGGAGGCCTCCGGCCCCATCTCTGCCACTGTCAGGGGAAACAACCCTGTGGGTCCCTATTATACACCCAGAGATCGACACGGCAACCCCATCAACATTTTGAAGGTCAAGCCTCTCACCACCGAGGCCTGCACTCACTGCGGCGTGTGTGCCGAAGAATGCCCGCTGGGTTCCATTGATCCGGAGGAGCATATCAAGTTGGTAGGGCCCTGTATGAAGTGCAACCGGTGCGTCCGGGTGTGTCCCGAAGGGGCCAAGTACTTCGACGATCCCAATTACCTCTACCATAAGACTGAGCTGGAGGAGCAGTTCTCCTGGCCCCGAAAGGAGCCGGAGCTCTTCTTGTGAGCGAACAAATGAACCGCCTGCGGCAGCTGCCGCAG
>JABUSR010000074.1 GCA_021442645.1 Ruminiclostridium sp. | reverse complement strand
AGGACAAGGTCAACAGCATGAGCGTGGAGCAGCTGGAGGACCTGGTGATGTCCGTCATGAAGAACGAGCTGCAGGCCATCATCAACCTGGGCGCGCTGATCGGCGCGGTCATCGGTATCATCAATATTTTCATCTGAGGCTGCCCTTTACCCTGAGAAGCGGGGGAGGGGCGGTCAGGCCGCCTGAAGGGGGCCCCGGGGAGGAGAGTACCCATGAAGCCATATACCCACACCGTCTGCTATTATGAGACCGACCGCATGGGCATCACCCACCACTCCAACTACATCCGCTGGATGGAGGAGGCCCGGACGGACTACCTGGTTCAACTGGGCTGGCCCCTGGAGAAGCTGGAGGAAGTGGGCGTGGTCTCGCCGGTGACGGCCCTGGAGGTCAAGTACCAGAACACGACCACCTTTGCCGATGAGGTCCGAATCTGGGTGACGCTGGTGCAGTGCACCGGGGTCCGGCTGAAGCTGGCATACCGGATGGAGAAGGCCGACGGCGCGCCGGTCTTTTCCGGCACCTCGGAGCACTGTTTTTTGGATGGAAACGGCCGGATTGTGCGGCTGAACCGGGAGCACCCGGCATTTTACCAGGCCCTGCTGGAGAGCGGGAAATCTGACGAAAGTTAACGGAGAGACCGTCTATGTCAACTAATATGAAAAATGTGATTGCCGAGGCCTGCGTTGCCATGATCAGGCGGGACGGCATGGAAACAATCACGGTGAAGGATCTGGTGCAGGTCTGCCACATATCCCGCCAGACCTTTTACTATCATTTTCAGGATATCATGGATGTGATCGAGTGGGCGGCATACCAAACGATTCGGAAGGCCCTGGAGGTCAGCATACCCCAGGAAAACCCCGAGAAGGCAATCCGCGCCTTCGTTGATGTGGTCATGGTAAACCACGAGGCCCTGGAAAGGGCCATGGAGTCCCCCCGGAAGCGGATTGAGCTGGAGCAGATTGTTGTGGATGCCATCAAGGACTACCTGCGCCAGATGATGCGCCAGGAGCTGTCGGACCTGGTCAACAGCGGGAGAGACCCGGAGATCGCCCTGCAGTTCTACGCCGTGGGTATTGCCGGGGTCCTGTTGGATCAGTGCAGACGGGAGGATTTTGACGCCGAAAAGGTGTCGAGCGAGCTGTCTAAGCTGCTTCGAGTCGGGCTTGTTTCGGAAAAAATCGGCAGGAGGAAGAAGAGCGAGCCTGATACGCAGAATGAGGCAGGAAAAAAGGAATAAGAAAATGCAGAAGCCCCATTCCGGTTGGAATGGGGCTTTTTGGCGGGGGTGGGAGGACGCCCGGTGAAGGACAAAAGCAGCTTAGAACCGTAAGGCGTACAGCCCTTTTTGCCTGCCTACATCGGCCGCCCCCATCTGACGGGGCCGGTGCGGAACAAGAGAAAAAGAGCCCCGTTCCGGGTAGAACGGGGCTCTTCTATGGTTTTGGGGTGTCTTATCTGTTGTTGTATGCTTCCAGGCCCATAGCCAGCAGGTCCATAGCGCGGGCCAGCTTGTCAGCTTCCAGAACGTAAGCCATACGGATCTCGTTCTTGCCCTTGCCGGGGGTGGCGTACATGGACTCAGCGGGGGAGAACATGACGGTGTCGCCGTTGTCCTCGAACTCCTCCAGCAGCCACTGCTGGAACTTGTCGGCATCGTCGATGGGCAGAGCAGCCATGATGTAGAAGGCGCCCTTGGGGCAGGTGGAGATGACGCCGGGCATCTTCTCCAGCTTTGCCACGCAGGTGTCGCGGCGCTTCTTGTACTCGTCACGGACAGCGGCGAAGTACTCGGGGCCCACGTCATACAGGGCAGCGGAGCCGACCTGGTCCAGGGTGGCCACGCACAGACGGGACTGGCACATCTTCATGCACTGGCTCATCAGTTCCTTGTTGCGGGAGATGATGCAGCCCACACGGGCGCCGCAGGCGGAGAAGCGCTTGGAGACAGTGTCCAGAACGATAACGTTCTCAGCAGCGTCGACATACTCACCGAAGGACTGCAGGGGCTCGCCGCCATAGACGAACTCACGGTAGGCCTCGTCGCCGATGATGAACAGGCCGTGCTCCTTGGCGATGTCGACCATCAGGCGCTGCTCTTCGGGGGTCAGGACCACGCCGGTGGGGTTGCCGGGGTTGGTGCACATGATGGCGCGGGTCTTCTCGGTGATGCAGGCCTCGACCTTGGCGCGGTCAGCATAGTGATAGCCTTCCTCAGGGGTGGTGGGGATGGGCTTAATCACGCCGCCGGTCAGGGTGACCATGGTGTTGTAGTTGGGGTAGTAGGGCTCGGGAATCAGAATCTCGTCGCCTTCGTCCAGGATGGAGCAGAGGACGATCTGCAGAGCTTCGGAACCACCGGTGGTGATGAGGATCTCGTCCTTCTCGAAGTTCATGTTCAGGTTAGCATAGTAATTCTGAATGGCGTCAATCAGAGCGGGCAGACCGGGGGAGGCAGCGTACTCCAGAACGGGCTGCTCAAAGTTCTTCACGGCATCAAAGAATGCCTGGGGGGTCACCACGTCGGGCTGACCAATGTTCAGGTGATAGATGTTACGGCCCTTTGCCTCTGCTGCCACTGCATAGGGGTGGAACTTACGCATAGGAGACAGACCGCACTTCTCGATCTTGCTGGAAAACTTCATATCCATACCTCCGAAATTATCATATTTGTTTGCTGGGTTTACACAAATATTCACCTTATTTTACGCCTTGTTGAATCTGTTGTCAATTGGAATCCCGCACTTTTTACCGGGGAGAGGGAGAATTCTCTTCTACTATGTGTGGCGAGGCAGGGGAAGAAAAAACACCGGAAGCAAGGCGCTTGCCTTGTTCCGGTGTTTTGGCGGAGAAGGAGGGATTTGAACCCTCGCGACGCTCAACACGCCCTACTCCCTTAGCAGGGGAGCCCCTTCGGCCTCTTGGGTACTTCTCCAGGTTCCGAATTGCAATCTCAATATAAAAAGGTGGCGGAGAGAGTGGGATTCGAACCCACGGCTCTTTCGAGTCACTGGTTTTCAAGACCAGCTCCTTAAACCACTCGGACATCTCTCCGTATCCTTCGGTTAGATGCGAAAATTATATTACCATATCCTTGGGGCCTTGTCAACCAAAAAACAGAGAAAAGGGAGAGAATTTGCGTATGCAGGCCCGGAGGGGAGAAATACTTGCCTGCCCACCCTTCCCGTGGTAAAATAAATCAAATGACTGACCGGAGGAAGGGGGGAGCCGGAATGAATCCCTTATCAGCTGCTGAACTGGGGATCCTGGACTGGATCGCTGCGCACTTCCAATGCGGCTGGATGGACCAGCTCATGCCGGCCGTCTCCTGGCTGGGTAACACTGGGCTTATTTTTATCATCTGGGGCGTGGCCCTCCTGGCCCTGGGCAGATGGCAGCGCAATGTGGGCTTTCAGATTCTGATGGCCCTGGTGCTGAGTGCAATCCTCTGCAACCTGATTCTGAAAAATGCTGTGGGCCGGATTCGGCCCTTTGACCTGAATACGGCGGTGAGCCTTCTCATCCCGCCGCCGGATGACCCGTCCTTCCCCTCCGGCCACTCCTCGGCGGCCTTCGCCACGGCGGTGGTCCTGCTGCTGACGAAGACCAAGGGGAGATGGGTGGCCCTGGTGCTGGCGGTGGTTATGGCCTTCTCCCGGCTGTATCTCTACGTGCATTTCCCCACGGATGTCCTGTGCGGCATCCTGCTGGGCTCCCTGTGCGGGTGGCTTGCGGTGCACATCTGGCGCAGGTACCTGCGGGGCACCGCCCTGGGCAGGGAGCTGACCTTCGTCCCAAGGGGCGGGCCGCCCGACGACCCATGACGATGTCTGTGAATCAAAAAGACGGAACGCTGCGCGGCGTTCCGTCTTTTCTCTGTCAGGGAATCACTTGCCCAGGGCGGCGTTCTTGTCGCAGGCGGAGATGACTGCGTCCATAAAGGCGGCGTGGACGGCCCGCTGCTCCAGGGTGCGTACCCCCTGGATGGTGGAGCCGCCGGGGCTGCACACCTCGTTTTTCAGCTGGGCGGGGTGCTTGCCGGTCTCCAGGACCATCTGGGCGGCACCCAGCATGGTTTGGGCGGCGTAGCGGACGGCGTCGGGGCGGGGGAGACCGCAGGCAACACCGCCGTCGGCGATGGCATCAATCACCATGTAGACGAAGGCCGGGCCGCAGCCGGAGACCGAGGCGCCCACGTCCATGAGGGTCTCGTCAATGGGATACAGGCCGCCGGCCTTGCCCATGACGTGGAGGAAGCCCTCCAGCTGCTCGGAGGTGACATTCTCGCCGGCCGTGTAGAGAACCACGCCCTGGCCCACGGCCACCGGGGTGTTGGGCATGATGCGGATGACGGGGTAGGGTTTGCCTGCCAGCTCCTGAATCTGTGCGATGGTGAGGCCGGCCGCCATGGAGACCAGCACGGGTTCTTCCGCCCGGGCCTCCAGGGCGGGGCGGATGGAGGCCAGCATGCCGCCCACCAGGTGGGGCTTGACCCCCAGGAAGAGGTAACGGCTGTTCTCTGCGGCCTCCTGATTTTCACCGGATTGGAAGCCCAGTTCGCCGGCCAGGGCGGCGGCCAGGTCCTCGTTCCGGTCGGCCAGGATGCCGTCCTTCAGGGTGCGGCTGACGGCCCGTGCAATGGCGCCGCCCATGTTGCCGGTGCCGATGAGTCCGAAGGTATATTTCATGGAAAACACTCCTTTATGTCATGACATGTGCGCCCATGTGTCATGTTATCTGACGGGAGAAAACAGGCAGCAGGGCTCTCTGCCCTGCCATTGTACCACAGGCGGCGGGGTGCTGGCAAGGGACCAGGGCTTGAAAACTAAGGATTTTTCTCGTCAGAATGAAATAAGGGAGGGGAGGAAAAGGGGGCGGTTTTGGTTCCCTGTCCAAGGTTTTTCCGGAAATGGGAAAGTCCCTTGCATCCACCCAAAAGGTAGGGTACAATTTAAAACAGAAGGGAAGACGGTTGCCCGGTGCAGGCGGGGAGAGCCCCGCCGGGCGGACACCGGCACCCTGTCAACAGCACAGCAATGACGTGCATATCCGCCGGATTCCGGCGGTGTTGGATAACTGCCCGGCGGCATAAGCACCGGGCAGGCGAAACGCTCAGATTAAGAAAGGAAAAACAGTATGGAAATTCTGCACAGTGACAAGGCACCCGCAGCTCTCGGCCCCTACTCTCAGGGCATTGCAGTCAATGGGTTCGTCTTTACCTCCGGTCAGCTGGGCATGATCCCCGATACGGGGGAGCTGGCCCACAGCATGGCTGCCCAGACCGTCCAGGCCCTGGAGAATGTCGCCGCCGTTCTGAAGGAAGCCGGCCTGACCCTGGACAATGTGGTGAAGACCACCTGCTACCTGAAGAACATGGAGGATTTCTCCCTGTTTAACGAGATTTACGGCCAGTACTTCGTGAACACCAAGCCCGCTCGCTCCTGCTTCCAGGTGGCGAAGCTCCCCAAGGACGCTATGGTGGAAATCGAGGTCATCGCAGCAAAGTAAGGAAAAAAGCATAAGAAATACGGAAGAGGCATAAGGGCCCCTTCCGTATTTTTTATGCCTGCGGGGAAAAGAACCCGGCAGAGGATGTCGTTATATAGAATGGAAAAAATTTTGGATTTTGACCCTTTGCAGGTTGAAAAAATAAAGCATTATATAGAATGGGATAATTTTCGTATTTAATCCTTTTGATACTTGAAAAAATGACAATTTCGTAGTATATTTTAATATACGGTTTTTATATCATTTTGCTTCGGGGGCAAGCCCCCCGGGGGCAAGATTTGCAGGCGTATAGAATCGGCAGAAAATTGTATCCAGGCGCCTGACAAACACGCAAAGGAGGCAAATTTTTATGACGAAAAGAAGAGGAAAAGCATTAGGCATCCTGCTCTCCCTGGCCATGCTGGTGGGGCTGGTGTCCGGGCTCAG
>JABUSR010000163.1 GCA_021442645.1 Ruminiclostridium sp. | reverse complement strand
AAAAATTGGCTTTAATTAAAGGGGAAAAAGAAAGTCCGGCAGGAGAATGCTCTCCTGCCGGAAAACGGATTGGTTTAATGGGTCATACTTCCTGCCTGATATCGGCCTCTTCGACTTCGATTTCTTTCAGCAATTTTTTGTCTGCCTTTGAGGACAAATCTAACTTCTCGTACATATCCGGTCGGCGGTCCCGGGTGCGAATTATTGCCTGTTTTCTCCGCCACTTAGCGATGTTGGCGTGGTGGCCGGAAAGAAGGATGGGCGGTACCCTCCGCTCGTGCCAGACCTCCGGGCGGGAGTACTGGGGGCACTCCAGCAGACCGTCCCAGTGACTCTCCTCTGTGAAACACTCAGGATCGGACAGCACCCCGGGGACCAGACGGCAGACTGCGTCTGCCACAGCCATGGCGGGGATTTCGCCCCCGGTCAGGACAAAATCCCCCAGGGAAATCTCCTCGTCCACGCACTCTTCAATGAACCGCTCGTCGATACCCTCATAGTGGCCGCAGACCAGAATCAGGCTGTCGTAGTCCCGCTGAAGGCGCTTGGCATCTGCCTGGCGGAATACGGTGCCGGCAGGGGAGAGGTAGACGGTATGAAGCCGTCTGCCTGCCTCATCACAGATGTGCTTCCAGCACTGGTACAGGGGGTCGGCCTGCATCACGGCGCCGTGGCCGCCGCCGTAGGGGTAGTCATCCACCTGCTTCTGCTTGTTCAGGGTGTAGTCCCGGATCTGGTGGCAGTCAATACGGATGATGTCACGCTCCTGGGCCCGGCCCAGAATGGACTCGCACATCATGTCGCCCACCACGTCGGGGAAGAGGGTCATGATGTGGATGTGATACTGAAAGTCCACGGCTTCACATCCCTTCGATGAGCCGGACCAGCATATAGCCCTCGTCAACATTGGTCTCTACCACGAACTGGTCCACGGCGGGGATCAGGTGTTCTTCCTTTCCCTTGCGGACTACATAGACATTGCTGGCGGGCGGGGTGAGTACATCTTCGATGGTGCCCAGGACCGCACCGGTGTCGGCGTCACGGACCTCCAGGCCCATCAGGTCAGCCAGGAAGAAGGCGCCCTCCTCCAGAGAAACATCTTCCCGGTCGATGCAAACTACCTTATCCCGGTACTTCACGGCGGCGTTGATATCATCGATGCCGCGGAACTTCACCAGGACACTGTTCTTGTGAACCCGGGCAGAGGCCACTTCCAGGGGCTTGCCATCGATATATAGGGTATCAAAGTCCAGCAAAAAATCAGGCTCGTCGGCCCAGGGCATAATCTTCACCTCGCCGGCGATGCCGTGGGTATTTACAATCTTGCCCGTTTCCAGATAACGATTCTTCAAGGGAAATCCTCCTTGTTTGCTCCGCAGAGTATGGATATATGGGACGGTAAATAGGGGACAGTTTTTCTCAGCAGAACGCGGTGCCGGGGCTGTACGCCTGCCCCCGGGTAAACAGACAGGAAAAAATGGCGGACGCAGAACGCGCCGCCATTTTTAAGCAAGAGAAAGCTTGCTTTAGTCCATAATTTCGACGGAAACCTTCTTGCCCTGCCGCTGAGCAACAGAGCGCATCAGTGTGCGGATTTCCTTAGCGATTCGACCTTGGCGGCCGATCACCTTTCCCATGTCACTGGGATCGACCCGGAGCTCGAGCACAACATTACCGTCCGATTCCGTCTCCTTTACGTCCACGGCCTGGGGGTGTTCCACCAGATTTTGGGCGATATAAGTGAGCAGGTCTTTCATGTGCCCTCCAAATCAGATTGCGTTAGCCTTTTTCAGCAGAGCCTTGACGGTTTCAGTGGGCTGTGCGCCGGTCTTAATCCAAGCCTGAGCACGCTCAGCGTCGACCTTGATAGCTGCGGGCTCCTGCAGGGGGTCATAGGTGCCGATCTCTTCGATGAAACGGCCGTTACGGGGATAACGGGAGTCGGCAACAACAATACGATAGAAGGGGTTCTTCTTGGAGCCCATTCTGCGAAGTCTGATTTTAACCATGATACTTTTCCTCCAAATGAAATACATTGTTTATGAAACCGCAAAAGCGGAAACCATACGATAGAACAGGTTAGAAGGGAAGACCGGGCATTCCGCCGCCGGGGAACCCGCCGGGCATCTTGCCGAACTTACCCTTCCGGCGCTTGCCGGCCATTTTGGTCATCTGCTTGGTCATCTGCTGCATCATTTCGTATTCTTTCAGCAGTCGGTTGACGGAGACGACCTGCAGTCCGCAGCCGGCGGCAATGCGCTTTTTCCGGCTGCTGTTGAGAATCGAGGGATTCTCTCGCTCCTGGGGGGTCATAGAGAGGATGATGGCCTCCGTGTGGGCCAGGGCCTTCTCGTTGATGTTGGCCCCTTCCAGGGCTTTGGCATTCATGCCGGGGACCATACCCAGAAGCTCGTCCATGGAGCCCATGTTTTTGACCTGAATCAGCTGCTCGTAGTAGTCCTGGAGAGTGAAGCGATTCTTTTTCAGCTTCTCCGCCAGCTCCTGGGCTTTCTGCATGTCGAACTGCTGCTCGGCCTTCTCGATGAGGGAGAGGACGTCGCCCATGCCCAAGATACGGGAGGCCATACGGTCGGGGTGGAAGACCTCGATGTTATCCAGCTTCTCGCCCATGCCCACGAACTTGATGGGCTTGCCGGTAACGGCCTTGATGGACAGGGCAGCACCGCCGCGGGCGTCGCCGTCCAGCTTGGTGAGGACGATACCGTCAATCTCCAGGGCGTCGTTGAAGGCCTTGGCGGCGTTCACGGCATCCTGGCCGATCATGGCGTCTACCACCAGTAGGATTTCGGCGGGGTTTACAGCTTCCTTGATGGACTGGAGCTCCGCCATCAGGGCCTCGTCCACGTGGAGGCGGCCGGCGGTATCCAGGAAGACCATATCGTTTCCATGCTTTTTGGCGTGCTCAATGGCCGCCTTTGCAATGGTAACGGGGTTTTCCTGCCCCATCTGGAACACGGGGACGCCCAACTGTTCACCCACGACTTCCAGCTGCTGGATGGCAGCGGGGCGGTAGATGTCACAGGCCACCAGCAGGGGGCGCTTGCCGTTCTGCTTCCGCATGAGACCGGCCAGCTTTGCAGCATTGGTGGTCTTACCGGCGCCCTGAAGGCCCACCATCATGACCACCGTGGGGGGCTGAGAGGAGATCGTAATCTTAGAACTCCCACCGCCCATGAGATCGATGAGCTCCTGGTTGACGATTTTGACAATGGCCTGGGCGGGGGTCAGGCTCTCCAGAACTTCGGCCCCAACAGCCTTTTCCGTGACGTTTTTGATGAAGTCCTTGACGACTTTGTAGCTGACGTCGGCCTCCAGCAGGGCCAGGCGAATCTCGCGCATGGCCTCCTTCACATCGGCCTCAGTGAGTCGGCCTTTGTTCCTCAGTTTTTTGAATGCGGAGGAGAGTTTTTCAGTTAAACCTTCAAATGCCATGAAATTTACTCCCTCCCAAGGTCTTCGATGGCTGCGCTGAGCTGTGTGCAGAGGGCTTCCAGATCCTGGCTCCCCAGGCGGTCCCTGTTCAGGGCCTGAATCTGCAGGCAGAGATCTTTCAGCATTGCCGTGGTGGACCGGGTACGGTGGTAGCGCTGGATGAGGCCGGTTTTTTCCTCAATGCCCTCCAGGGTCCGTTCCGCCCGGACGATGATGTCCCGAACACCCTGGCGCGTGATGTCGTAGTTTTCTGCAATCTCAGCCAGGGACAGGTCATCGTTGTAGTACAGGTCGTAAAACTCCTTCTGCCGATCCGTGAGCAGATCACCGTAAAAATCAAAAAGCATGGCCATGCGGTATGCCTGGTTTTTCATGATCCGGCCCTCCTGTGTGCGGCGTGTAAAGTTAATTCCCTTTACAACAGCATCTATCCTACTCCATCCCACAGGATTTGTCAAGGGTGAATTGCGTCAAAGGGGAAATTTGTTGGGGGATGAAATTGTCAAATCGCAAAGATCAGAAGGTCAAATGCCCTGCGTCTTTACATTTCGGGAAAACATGGTAAAATATCAACAATAGTTTTTATGTTATAAGGGCGAAATTTGCCCCTGAGGAGGCGTGGATATGCTCCCCATTACGGAACGCGTGCTGGCCCCCGGTGTTGTCCTTCGGGCGGTCCGGACCAAAAAATTCAAAACGTCGATGCTGGGACTGACCTTCCTGGAGCCTATGGCTGAGGAAACGGCATCCCTTAACGCCCTGCTCCCTAAGGTTCTGCGGAGAGGGACCCAGGACCACCCGGATATGGAGGCCCTGTCTGCCGCCCTGGACGAGCTGTACGGCGGAGGCATTGAGCCCATCATCAGGAAAAAGGGTGAGGCCCAGTGCATTGGCTTCTGGGGGAGCTTCTTAGATGACGCCTTCGTGCCGGAGGGGAGCGAGATTCTGGAGTGTGCGGCGGCCCTCCTGGGAGAGATCGTCCTGCGGCCTGCCGGAGACGGAAAATCCTTCCTGCCGGACTATGTGGAGAGCGAGAAGGCCAACCTGGTCGATAAGATCCGCAGTGAGGTCAACGACAAACTCCAGTATTCCCTGTCCCGGCTGAGAGAGCGCATGTGTGAGGGCGAGGCCTACGGCATCGGGAAGCTGGGCAGCGAGGAGCAGGCCCGGGCCATCACCGGGGAGGCCCTGTATAACCGGTACCGCCGGGTGCTGGAGACTGCCCCCATTTATCTTTACTACTGCGGTTCTGCTGATACGGACCGGGTGGAGGCCGCCTTCCGGGCAGCCTTTGCCGACCTGCCCCGGACCCAGCGGCGGCCGTTGCCGGAGACTCTGGCACTTGCAGAGCCCCGTGGCCCGGTTCGCCGGTTTGAGGACCGCCTGGACGTGACCCAGGGTAAGCTGACCATGGGCTTCCGCATCGGCGGCGGATTCCGAAACCTCGAGGACGCGGCTTGCCTTTCTCTGCTGAACGCCGTCTACGGCGGCAGCACCAATTCGAAGCTGTTCTTAAATGTACGGGAAAAGCTGTCCCTATGCTATTTTGCCAGTTCCTCTCTTGCCATGAGCAAGGGAGTTCTGCTGGTGTACTCCGGCGTGGAGTTTTCCAATTTCCAGAGGGCAGAGGACGAGATCCTGGCCCAATTAGAGGCCTGCCGAAACGGGGAAATCACCCCGGAGGAGCTGGAGGCCGCCCGGCGCTCTGTGGTGGGCAGTCTCCGGGCCTCTCTGGACGCCCAGGGCCGGCTGGAGGAGTATTGGCTCAACCGATTTGTGACCGGCACGGATTTCACCCCGGAGCAGTTGGCGGAGCGGGTGGAGCAGGTCACTCTGGAGCAGCTGGTGGCGGCTGCCCGGAGGATCCGCCTGGACAGCGTGTACACCCTGCGGGGAAAGGAGGGCTGACCCGTGATAAAGCATACCTATGAGAGAATCGGCGAGACCCTCTGGGAGGAGACCCTGGAAAACGGGCTGCGGGTCTTTGTGTTCCCGAAGCCGGAGTTCGGAAAGAGCTACGCCTTCTTTGCAACCTGTTACGGCGGTATGGACACCCGGTTCCTGCTGGACGGGCAGTGGCTGGATACCCCCATGGGCATCGCCCACTACCTGGAGCATAAGATGTTCGATACGCCCGATGGGGGGAATGCTCTCCAGAAGCTCTCCGCCACCGGTGCGTCCCCCAACGCCTTCACCGGCAGTGCCATCACCGGCTACCATTTTGAGTGTACCGACCTGTTCTGGGAAAACCTCCGCACCCTGCTGGAGTTCGTCTCCGTGCCCTACTTTACGGAGGAGAGCGTGCAGAAGGAGCAGGGTATCATCGGGCAGGAAATCCGCATGATGGAGGACAACCCCAGCCGGCAGTCCTACCGTCTGCTTCTGGAGGCCCTGTACCAGAACCACCCCGTCCGCAACTCTGTGGCGGGCTCTGTGGAGTCCATCGCCCAGATCACAGCGGATACCCTATACCACTGCCACGAGGCCTTTTACACGCCCTCCAACATGGTCCTGTGTGTGGCCGGCAATGTGGACCCGGAGCGGGTCTGTGCCATGGCCCGGGA
>JABUSR010000124.1 GCA_021442645.1 Ruminiclostridium sp. | reverse complement strand
GCCATTGGCAACCCCCTGTACAGCCTTATCACCTCTGTTTGCCGCCAGCTGGGAGCCCTGCTTCCTCTTGCCTGGCTACTGTCCCTGACGGGCAACCTGAACCTGGTGTGGCTGGCCTTCCCCCTGGCCGAGCTGGTCTCTCTGCTGATGAGTTCTATCTTCCTCCGCAAGACCCTGCGGAAAGCCAAACAGGAGCTGGGCGAGGCCGAAGCTTTTTAACGTATATTGAAAAAATGAGCGGTCGTATTGACCGCTCATTTTTTATCCTGCAGTAATTATACTATATGACATGCCTCACTGGGCGTCCCAGAGGGCTTTGTAGTACCGATTGTTCGCCAGCAGGGTCTCATGGGTTCCCTCCTCCACAATCCGGCCCCGGTGCATCACATAGATCCGGTCGCAGTTCCTGACGGTGGACAACCGGTGGGCAATGATCAGATAGGACGCCTCCGGATCATACCGGAAAATGGTGTCCCGGATGGCGTTCTCGGTGATGGTATCCAGGCTGCTGGTGGCCTCGTCCAAAATCACCAGCTGAGACCTGCGCAGAATCGCCCGGGCCAGAGCCAGCCGCTGCCGCTGACCGCCGGACAGGTTCATGCCGCCCTCGTCCAGGGGCGTGTCGTAGCCCATGGGCAGCCGATCGATGAATTCATCGGCGTGGCTGGCCTTGCAGGCCCGGATCATATCCTCGTCGGTGACCGATTCACAGCCCAGCTTCAGGTTATTCCGAATGGTGTCAGAAAACAGGAAGGTGCTCTGGCTGACGTAGGTGATGCTGTTCCGCAGGGCGGTCAGATTGTATTCACCGGTCTCCCTGCCGTTTAGCAGGATCCGGCCCGCCTCCGGGTCGTAAAACCGCACCAGCAGCTTGGCCAGGGTGGATTTTCCGCTGCCGCTCTCCCCTACGATGGCCACCTTCTCCCCCCGGCGGACGGTCAGGGACACATCCTCCAGCACCAGTTCCTTGTTGCCGTAGCGGAAATTCACATGCTCCAGAGCGCAGTCCCGGAAATCCTCCACCGGGGCAGTGCCCCGGGTGTTTTCCTCCACGGACTGATCCAGAATGTCGTTCAGCCGGTCGGCAGAGACCAGAGCGGTCTGCACTGTGGGCTGGAGCTTCAAAAGATTCTGAATGGGCTGGGAAAAATAGGTCAGCAGCACATAAAAGGTGATTAGGGAACCCACGGAAATCTGTCCGGCCAGCGTCAGCCGGAAGCCGATCCACAGGATGAGTATGGTGCCCACGGCCTCCACCGTGGTGGCGATCACGTCCTGGGAAATGGCGATGAGATTGCGGGGCACCAGGGCGTCCCAGAGTGCCAGGAACTTGCCCTCGCCCCTGGCTTTGACGGTCTCCCCGGCGCAGGTGGCCTTCACCGTTTCCACACCGTCAATGCTCTCTTTCAGGTAGGACTCCATGGCAGCCGTGCGCTCCATGACCCGGCGGTTGGAGCGCTCCATGGCCTTCCGATAGCCCAGGGCAACGGCGGCAAACAGCCCCGCCATCCCCATGGCCACCAGGAACATCCGGCTGTTTTCCAGATACAGCACCACACCGCAGCCGATGACCATAGCCATATCCAGGAATATAGTAAGGGTCACCTGGGAAATCGCATCCCGGATGGCGCCGGCATCGGAGAATCGGGACAGATACTCGCCGGTCTGCAGCACATTCACCGAGGAGACCGGCAGATCCAGCAGATGGCGGTAGTACATCAGGCTAATCCGCAGATCCACGGTCTTGGCTACCCGGACGACCAGCAGTCCCCGTACCCACTGAATCACACCCTGGAGCAGATACAGGCACACCAGGCCCGCGAACAGTTGATCCAGCCTTCCAGCGGAATCGGCCAACCAGGCCCCCAGAGGGGCCAGCCCGGAATCCACCTGGTTGGCCGCCGGAGCAGCCCCCGGGGCGGCGGTGTTCAGCAGGAGTTGAAACAGGAACGCCCCGGAGATGCCGATGCCCGACACCAGCAGTGAGGTGAGAATGATCAGGCCCAGCCGCCGATACTGCCCCTTCAGCAGGGAGAAGAAGCCCAGCAGGCTGTTTCTTGTATGCTTACCGGGACGGAAGTCCCGAGTCTTTTCAAAGGTTACGATGTGCCCCGTCCAGGCTGCAGCGAACTGCTCCCGGGTGAGGACATACTTCCCCTTGCCCGGGTCGCCGATGACAAAACCGCCGGATATCTGCCGGAACACCACTACGAAGTGGAGCGTCCCCTCCGCCGAGACGATGTGGGCGATGAAGGGAAAGGGAATCTGCTTTTTGTCGATCTCCTGCTGCAGTTCCTCAGCCGTGCCGGAGAGTGCCTGGCAGGCAAACCCCATTTGGGTACCGGCATCCACCAGGCCGTAGATGTTGGTGCCGGAGCGGTCGGTCTTTGTGAATTCCCGCACCCTGGGCATGGAATAGCGCAGCCCGTGGTACCGGGCGACGGTGGACAGACAGGCGGGCCCGCAGTCCCGCTGGTCATGCTGCCGAATAATCCGTTCTTTCATAGTCGTCTCCTAATAGTAAACCACAGGTGGGTCAACGCCCTGCCTGTGGTTTTTCGTTCACTGTTTCTATGCTCAGATTCCGTAAATTCTTAGACCTTCCAGTATTCTTTGTGGCCCTTGAAAACTTTATGGAACATCACACCGATGTTGGTCTTATAGGTCTTGTAGCAAGCCATGCACTCGTAGGCGCCGCCCTCAACAGCCCGCATCTCAGCATTGTTCATCTTTTTCATAAGTCGTTCCTCCTTGGAAAAAATATCTCACGGGGGTTTTCCCCTCTGTCGTCTAAAGTATAGCACATACCACAGTCACTACTCGGTCTCTGTTCAGCCACTACTCAGCCGCTGTTCGGTCACTGCTCGGGTACTTTTTGAAAAATATTTTTCAATTTTTCAAAATCAACGGTTCTCTCCCACTATTTGCAGGTCTCCCAACTAAATTGCAGCGTTTCAAACCGTTTCGGCGGCTCCCTCCTGCTATTGGAAAAATCCCATTGACATTGGCACAGAAGTCTGGTAGGATACGGATACTCTCTTTGCACTGGGTATTTTTACAATATAACGGTACAAACTGAACAGGCCGGGGGGCTCCCCCGGGGCCGGGCCACCCAGGTGGCAGTGGATAGACATCCGCGGGACAGTGGTTACATGCACTGGTCTGCGGATATTTTTTGTCCAAAGCCCGGACCCAAGGAGGCACAGAGGGAACACTTCAAGGAGGGTCCCCCTATGACACAGAACATCCAATTCCAAAAGGTCGCCACCCGAGTCTCCCTGGTGAGCATCGTCGGCAACCTGATTCTTTCCGGCTTCAAGCTCTTTGCCGGGGTGGTCAGCAACTCCAGCGCCATGATTAGTGACGCCGTCCACTCGGCCTCCGATGTACTCAGCAGCATCCTGGTCATTATAGGCGTACGAATTGCCGCCCGACAGCCCGACAAAGAACACCCCTACGGCCATGAACGCTTCGAATGCGTGGCCGCCATCCTGCTGACCATGATCCTCTTCCTCACGGGGCTTGGCATCGGCTACGGAGCCCTCCGCTCCATCCTGTCCAGCCAGGCCGGGACCCTGGCTGCCCCCGGCCCCCTGGCGCTGGTGGCTGCAGGCGTCTCCATCGCCGTCAAAGAGGCCATGTACTGGTTCACACGGGTGTACGCCAAGCGAATCGGCTCCCCCGCCCTCATGGCAGATGCCTGGCACCACCGCAGCGACGCCCTGTCCTCGGTGGGCGCCCTCATCGGCATCGCCGGTGCCCGGATGGGCTACCCCGTCCTGGACCCCATCGCCGGTATCGTCATCTGCCTGTTTATCTTTAAGGCCTGCTACAGCATCTTCAAGGACGCCGTGGACCGGATGGTAGACCGGGCCTGCGACCGGGAGACCGAGGACGCCCTCCGCCAGTGCGCCCTAGCCCAGCCGGGGGTGCTGGGCATCGACCTGCTACAGACCCGCGTCTTCGGCAGTGTCATCTATGTGGACCTGGAGATCTCCGCCCACAGCGGCCACTCTCTCCAGTCGGCCCATGACATCGCTGAGTCTGTCCACGACGCCATCGAGGCGCAATTCCCTGCCATCAAGCACATCATGGTGCACGTAAATCCCCATCCGGATACAGAGGGGGCACGGCACGCCCCGGATTCCCCGGCTCAGCCCATTTCCTAACCACATAAACACAGGCCCACCAAAGAATTTCTGTTCTACGGTGGGCCTTGTCTTATCTGTTATAAATCGTTACGAGCCTGGCACTGAGAGGAGGCCGGTCTCCTCCGGCATCTCGGGCACATACTGCCCGAAGAAGGTCTCGTTCCGGTTCTCCGTATCAAAGAGGCTGTTGTACTGGAGGATGGCGTAGCGGTTCAGCCACTCGGCCTCCTCCCCCTGAGCCTTGTCCGTGTCCTGGTAGCCCCCCAGTTCCTTGGAGTAGTACCCCTTGGCACTCAAGGCGGGGATGTGCTCCTCCATTTCCTTCAGGAACTGATAGTAGGGCGGCAGGTCGATTCCGGCGGTCTCCAGCACATATCGGGCCAGATAGTTCAGGGAAGTCCCCTCGATGTCCTGCTCTTCGATGTCGAAGTTGGCCCAGATAAAGAAGGGAACCGTATACCGCAGGACCTCCTCATCCAGGGTATCAAAAGACTTTCCGTAGAGTTCCTCGTAGAAGTCGTTGCCCACGCTGGGGAGGTGGTCGCCGAACATCACCACGATGGTGTCCTCATGGAAGAACCGGAGCTCCCGCAGGAGGTACTGAGTAGCCGAATCGGTGGCCCGGAGGCAGGTAAGGTACTGCTCCGCCTTCTTATACTCCCTGGTGTACTGGGTCAGGTCCAGCCATGTGTTCTGGATGTAGTTGGGGCCCTTGTAGGTGTAGCCCCCGTGGTTCTGCATGGTGATGCCGAAAAGGAAGAGGGGCTGGTCGGACTCCCGGTTCTTAATCTCGTCCACCACATATTCAAACATCTCCTGGTCGGTAATATACTCCCGCAGAAAGTCCTGATTGGGGTAGTCCTCAATGAAGGTGCTCTCCTCAAAGCCCAGGAAGGGATAAATGCGGTTCCGGGACCAGCCGTTTGCGTAGTAGGGATGGGTGGACCGGCACTCGTAGCCCAGGGACTGCATGAGCCAGGGCAGGGCGTACATATTCTCCCGGACGTACTGCTGATAGGGCACGCAGCCCTCAGGCAGGAAGGCCATGGTATCCCCCAGGAGGAACTCGAACTCGGAGTTGGCCGTATTGGCCCCGTAGATAGAGGCCAGGGCATGGCCCCGGATGGTGTTGTACCGGAGGCTGTCCAGATAGGGCGTGACCTTGGGATAGGCCTTCACGTCCCCCAGGACACTGAAGTCCGCCCAGGACTCGTTCATAATGACGATGATATTGGGGAGTTTCTTCGTCTTCCCCCGGTCATCATCGTATTCCCCGGCCATATCTTCCACCGTTTCCGGGCTGTAGCGGTCGGGCTCCTTCACCATGGAGTCACGGATGCCCAGATAAAAGTTCAGGTAGTAGCCGTTATACTTGGTGCCGTAGTTGGTCCAGTTGCGGATGGCAATGCCCGAGGACCCGAAGTAGAGCACCACGGAGACCGCCATCACCCAGGTCACCGCCACCAGGCGGCGCTTGCGCTTTTTCATGGGGAAGGAGGGCATGGCGAAGGCCAGAAAGAGGCCCAGGAGCATGAGGCAGAGCACGTAGACCATTACATCGGTCCACTCCTCCAGCTTGTACTGGGCGGCCACATTCAGGGCAGTACCCGCCGAGCGCAGGTCCATAGGGGTGAGCTCATTGCCCCGGAACTGGTAGACCAGGCCGTTGGCGATGGACAGAAGGGTAAGCAGGATGGCGGTGATGCACACCGACACCTTGAACCGGGCGGTGATAACCAGGAAAAGGCCGCAAACCACTGTAACACACAGGATATTCAAGAGCCCGTGCCACCCCATATCGTGGGGATAGGCGCTGACCATAGCGTTGGGCATAATGCTGGTGAGAAGAATCATCCCGCCGCCCCAGATGAGATTGGCCTGATAGCTCCTCCGGGCATCGGGCAGGTCCAGCTTCAGGGCGCCCGCCAGGACAAAGAGGGGCACCATGAGGACACCCACCCCCCAGAAGGCAAACAGGGCGCAGAAAACCAGGGAGATCAGGCCCAGCACAGCCCCCACATAGG